>JBBQRJ010000099.1:0-12511 GCA_038214955.1 Aggregatilineales bacterium
CACCTTACGCAGATCGTTATTTCTGACCCCACCCCCGACCCCTCCCCGAATTCGAGGAGGGGAGCAAGCAGACTCCTGTTGGCGCCCTCCCCTGAATTCGGGGGAGGGAGGCGAGCGCAGCGAGCGGGGTGGGGGTCAAACTGACACCCTGCGTAAGGTGATTTAGTAGCACATATGAGAGATCAGGCAGCATACAAGTCGCTGCCATGCATAGCAATCACAGCGTATCACACCTCACAGTTGAAGAAAGACGCATTAGAAGCAGGGTTTAACGCTTATTTCCCCAAGCCGTTGGACGATACCAACTTCATCCGTGAACTTGAGCGCGTAGTCGGACAGGCATAAAATCTACCCAACCCGAAGAAAACCCTGTAGACTAGCTCTCATTGTAGGCATCCTACTGATGCCGTTGAATGTTTAAGAGGAGGTTGATTGTCTGGTCTGCCCCGTATTTCGCTTGTGACGCCCTCGATGAACCAAGCCGCTTTTCTTGAGCAAACCCTGCGTTCGGTGCTTGAACAACAGTATCCTCAGCTTGAGGTTATTGTGATTGACGGGGGTTCAAGCGATGCCAGCGTTGACGTGATCAGGCGTTACGAGTCGCGTCTCAGCTACTGGATCAGTGAACCCGACGGCGGACAAGCGGCTGCCATCAATAAAGGATTTGCCCATTCAACTGGAGAAATCTTAGGATGGTTGAACAGTGACGACATGCTTTTTCCGGGCATACTCCACATGGTCGGAGAAATCTTCTCCCGCTACCCTGAAATCGCGTGGATCACAAGCTGGGGGGCGCACCTTGACTACACAGGCAAAGTAACCCGTGTAACCCCGTCTCCGGGAACAGTCCGCAGCCTCATTCAGCGGGGTTGGTATCATGGTCGAATGCTCGGTTTCATCCGTCAGGAAAGCACTTTCTGGCGGCGTGATCTGTGGCAGCGTGCGGGAGGGTTTGTCGATGAAACAAAAACCTACGGGATGGATTTCGATCTGTGGAAACGGTTTGCCGCCTACGCCGACCTCGTGACAGTACAAATGCCACTTGGGGGTTTTCGGGTTCATGCTCATCAAAAGACCGCGCAGCTAGATCGTTACTATCGTGAGATCGGCGTAACGCTACCCCAACAGGCACGCTTAATCACCTTACCAGCGAGACTCATTTTCACACTGTTTTCTACGCCCTTCGTGTCCCGACTAACCCACGACAAAGGGCGTAACGAGTGGCAATTTCATCGGGGAATTGATTTCCAACCGGGAATACGCTGACAATATGAAGCGCCAGAAACAGGGTTTATGGCTGCTGCTGCTGATCCATATTGTGATCGGGACAAGCTACGCGATACTCACCCCGCTCTGGCAGGGTCACGAGGCAGACTACTACAACGTCATTCGGTTTCTAGTCACTGAACAGCGTTTTCCAACGCCCGCTGACTACCCCAACGGGGATGCAGACATCCGGCAAGCGACTCAGCCGCCGCTCTACTTCCTGATCGCCGCGCCTATTGTCGCCCTGTTTGATGATGCACAGCCTGTCCCCTATGGGCTTCACCCGCTTCCATTATGCATCGGTGGAGAGGGTGACAATTCGACGCCTTACATCACCAGCAAAGCCTATAATTCACCGTTTCAAGGGTCTGTTGGGGCTGCCTATGCTTTGCGACTGCTCAATGTTCTGCTGACAGCAGCGGCTGTATATTTCACCTATAAAACGGGTCGCAACCTCTTTGCGAATCAACCAACGACTGCCCTTATAGGGGCGGCGATACTTGCGTTTGAACCAGTCACGCTGCAATCGGTTATCGTGATTAGCAATGATGCTCTGCTGCTTGCCGCCTGTTCTGCGATTCTGTTCCTGTGCGCCCGACTGTTGATGCGCGAACAGGTTTCCAGAGGAGACATTATCACTGTGATCGCTTTGGGTATCAGCGCACCCCTCATTAAGTTACCCGGATGGGCGGTTCTGCTGTTGTCGTTGGCTGCTCTCACCTATCCGTTGATTTCCCAACCGAAAAATCGCCGCATTCTTTTATTCGGCGTCGGGCTAATCGCCTTGCTGACGGTGGCGATAGGACTTTTCAACTACCAGAATTACGGCAGTGTTCTGGGTCGCTACAGCGTATTAGATTCGTTTGCGCTCTCGTTGATTCAACAGTTCGATGTTCCCTGGGTGATCATTCGGGGTGTGATCGAGCAGACGGCTTCTGACTTTTCCTCAGCGTTGGCACTCGTTCACGCTCGTGCGGCATTCTTTACGCTGTACAACCTCCTACTGGTTTTGTGCTTTATTGCCGCACTCAGTGGATTGATCGCGGCGCTATTTAAACCCAATGCGAAAAAGTTGCGAGTGTATGCGCTGCTGATCGGGTTGACGCTGATCACGCTCATCATGGTCATTTTTCGCAACACGTTAACCGCCAATGCAGATAACACGACAACCTACAACACGGCGATGATCTTTGCGCCTGTTCGTTATTATATTCCGGCGCTCCCTGCCCTTGCCCTGCTCGTCGCGGCGGGTTGTGCTGCCATGTTGCCCCGCATCAGCCGATCCTTGTTGGGGGTTATCCCTGTAACCTGTTTCGGTCTGGTCTCAATAGCAATCACGGTTATATTGATTGTGGAGCGCCCCGCTAACCCCGTCATGTCGCCTAGCGCGTTCGCGGCACTGGAAAATGTGCAGCGAGTCGCCCTGCAACCTGACGAAAACAGCCCAGAGATTCTCGGTTACAACCTTGAACAGGGTGCTGGATGGCTTGACCTGACGCTGTATCTCACCCTGCACGCGGACACAGCGATCAATTTTGCTGCCCAAGCCGAAATTCTGGAACAGCAAGCCATGCGAAGCACCTGTGAGTTCTTGCCTACTCATGGAGATTATCCGTCGCCACGCTGGACAGCCGGAGAAGTTATTGTCACCCATGCGCGTATCCCCAACTGCGCGGCGAACCTAGCAACTGATCTGAGTTTGGCGCTACGTTGGAACGCTTATTCGCTCAACGGTGATCCGCTCTATACCACGTCACCCGTTATTCTTTCCAATCTTCAACAACCTTTAGGGGTATCAGAGACATGTCCCGCAAACTTAGGCGTGATCGGGGAAGGCTATCAACTCCTGAAATGGAACTCGCCCGCAGCAGTCGCTATCAATGAGGTGTATCTGCCGTCTGTAAACTGGATCGTGCTGAATCCAACCTCTGTACCACTGAGGCGGGTGTTCACCTTCTCTCTGGATGGCACAGACACGATCTATCAGTGCGTCGGCTCCCCGTCTGAGGGGGTCTATCCGGTGCAATCGTGGCGGCGAGGCGAAACCATTTATTTTGATCAATGCCAGATGCGTTTTCCAGCCGATGCGCCGACAGGGATTTATAGGGTAAGCGTAGGGTTTCAAAATGAAAATGGGGATATGCTATCCGCAGTTCAGCCGAACGGCGAACGTGAAATGTGGCTCTTTGCTGGCGAAGTGGCGGTGAGATAACCCATGATCGAGTCCGTCAGGAGTCCCATTCTGAACATCGGCATCCATGCCCAAACCTTCGAGGGCGCGATTCAAACGCTCACAGGGTGGGCATTCGAGCGAGAGGGGCGCTATGTATGTACTTGCCCGGTGTATACGCTGATGCTCGCCACCGAAAATGTGGGCGTGCGAGACGCAATCAACGGGGCGGATATGGTGACCGCAGACGGAATGCCGCTCGTATGGATACAAAAAAGGCGTGGATTCCAGCACGCAGAGCGCGTCTATGGACCCGATATTATGCTGGCATTGTGTGAAAACACGGCTCATCAAGGGGTACGCCATTTATTTTTAGGGGGCGAGTCAGGAGTCGCTGAACAGTTGGCATCCTCTCTACAGAGTCGTTTTCCCGCCTTACAAGTTGCGGGGGTATTGTCCCCTAGCATTGCTGAACCCATCGTACAACCACAACTCCTCGCACAAATTCAGCAAACTGCGCCAGACGTAATCTGGGTGGGCTTAGGGTCTCCAAAACAGGACTTATGGATGGCTGCCTATAAACCCGTGCTTCCTGCCCTTATGATCGGGGTCGGCGCTGCCTTTGATTTCTTGACGGGGAGAAAACGCCAAGCGCCTCTCTGGGTGCGGAATAGCGGATTAGAATGGATGTTCCGTTTATTTCAAGAACCCAAAAGGTTGTGGCGGCGTTATTTAGTCTATAATCCACGCTTTGTTGCGGCGATTATCCGTGAAGAACTTCACAGAGAGCAAGCGATTTGAGGTATAATGTGAGGCGAATCATGCAATACTGATAGCGTTTTTTAACAATGACGCTATAGTTATTGAGGCTATCTTTTCGGTGCATAACGGTAAAAAGAGGGATACCAGTGGAATTGAGTCACATAAAGCTCACAAGGGCTGCCATACAAGTCACTTCACCTTACGCCGTCGCCTCCCTCACATCTGAGATGCAAAATCCCGTACAGATTCTAACCCGTTCGCAGAGAATCATGAAACGTGCGTTCGATATTGTGTTTTCGCTGCTGATCTTGATCTTGACCTTTCCCCTGTTCATTCTGATCGGGATTGCAGTCAAGTTAGATAGTCGCGGTCCGATTATCTTCCGGCAAACGCGGGTCGGACAGCACGAGCGCCGCTTCACCATGTATAAATTCCGGTCAATGGTTGAGAATGCCGACGAGATCGTTTCGCCGTCGCACGCGGGCGAATATCTCAAGCGTCCAGACGATCCGCGGGTCACACGAATTGGCAGAATACTCCGGCGCACCAGCCTCGACGAACTTCCCCAGTTCTTTAACGTCCTCATCGGGGATATGAGCGTCGTCGGACCCCGACCCGAAGTTTTATGGATTGCTGAACAGTATGAACCCTGGCAGCAATTACGGACAACCGTTCCGCAGGGGATTACAGGATGGTGGCAGGTCACGGGACGCGCTGCGAATCCCTTGCAGAATAACGTAAAATTCGATCTCTACTACATCCGGCATTACTCGTTCTGGTTTGACCTCCGCATTGTGGCGATGACTCCGTTATGCGTCTTAACGGGCTACGGTGCATATTAATCGGCGCCGCCGCCTTGATAGGCGTGCAGAACTTCATCCACCGCACCATCCATCACAAGCTGCCCATGATCTATCCAGATTGCCCGACTGCACAGAGTCCGCACGGCAGCGGCGTCGTGGGACACGAACAGAATCGTGCGTTGTTCTTCACGCAGTCTCAAAATTTGAGTTTTGCATTTCTCTTGAAACTCGGCATCGCCTACCGCGAGAATTTCATCGAGAAACACGATGTCTGGCAGCGTATGAATGGCAACGCTAAACCCCAAGCGTGATGCCATGCCACTAGAGTAGCGTTTGATAGGCAGATCAATAAAGTCTGCGAGTTCAGAAAACTCAATGATCTGCGGCACAATTTTGTCGATGTCGCTGAGTTTCATCCCCTGCATGACCGCATTCAAATAAATGTTTTTGCGCCCTGAGAGTTCAGGGTTGAATCCCGCGCCAAGCGCCAGCAACGGGGCAAAGCGTCCGTTCACAGTGACAGTCCCCTGTGTCGGTTCGGTGACGCCGCTCAACACACGAAACAGCGTACTTTTCCCTGCCCCATTCCGCCCAATGATCCCCAGTGACTCACCTTTATGCACGGTAAAAGACACATCTTTCAACGCCCAAAAAGGGGGGGTCTGGTGGCTCAATCGTTCGCGCTGAAACCACTGTTTCATTAAATTTGCTGCTTCATGTCGCAAGCTGACATGACGTTCATTCTGCGTATATCGTTTCCATAGGTGGTTGACCGAAAGCGCAATTTCTCTCGTTTCGGCGGGTGCTGCTCCGCGCACACTTTCATTGATCACAGGAAATCCGCCAATCGTCTCTCGTTTGCCTTGAAGAAAATATAGCCTAGATACAGCAGCACAACCGCGACCACGATGGTGTAATGTAAGCTGATCCAGTTGGGTGCTTGCTGGTACACGATCACGTCTCGATATGCCTGAACGAGCGGCACGAGCGGATTGATCAGCACAATCGACTGAAATTCGGGCGGGATGTAACTCACCGGGTAAATGATCGGCGTCAAATAAAACAACATTTGCAGCCCGACGAACAGCAATTGAGGAATGTCACGGACAAAAACCGAAATACAGCTTAGAAGCAACGCCGGACCCAATGCAAAACCCACGGTGATGATAAAGAGGACAGGCAAATACACGTAATTGACGTTGATTGGCGTACCCACCAGCGTGTTCACCACGACCAACGCCAGAAACATAAACATCACGTCAACAATGGTTTCACCCAGTTTGACCAGCACCAGAATTTCGCGGGGAAAGTAAATCTGGTTGATGAGCAGCATCATGCCGGTGACTGCACCGGTAGAATTAATCAACGTTTGATTGAAAAATGACCATGGGATCAATGCCGCGAGGAAGAACGATATAAACGGCGCATCCCCAACATCAATGCGAATGAAACGCGAAAAGACAAAAGACAGAATCAAGGCTTGCGTAAGGGGCAGCAGGATAATCCACAGGATGCCAAGAAGCGCCTGTGAATAACGTGCGCGCACGTTATTGCTCACCCAGATAAACAGCAGTTGTCTGCTTGCCCATAAGCGTCCAAGCGCCACGATGATATTTGGAAAGCGGTGTCGAAGCGCCTGTTCTGGCAGAAAAATGACTACTATCCCTAGGGCGATCACCGCAACAGCGTAATAGAAAAGCTGAGGCTGTGAAATTTCTGGAAGCAGCACAGCGATCAATACTACCGACAAGACCAGCGCCCCAAGCAGTTGAATCAAGCGCACGAGTGTGGACGTTTTCCCCCGCCGCAGTTCAACGAATCGAACGACAGCCACGCTGAACGCGGCGCTAACCGCAAGGATCGCGTAAAGGCGAAGATCGCCCGTTGATGCAAGCGGCACATCGAACGAAAGCGTTACATACGCCTGTACAGCGCACAGCATCGCGCCTATCAAAATAGAAAATATCATCATGAGTGGTTTAGAAAGCCGATGCGGTCATGTGGTCAAGGATAGTTTGTAGGTGAGCGGCAATACGTTTGCCAGCCGCTTCAGGGGCGTAGTGTTCACGAAGATACGCAGACGCTCGTAATCCCTTCTGGCTTGCCTCGTCACGGCGGGTATAAATCTCGCGCAAAAAGTGCGCCGCCGCTCCAACATCGGGGGCTGCCCAGTAATTGCCAGCATCGTATGGCGGATAAGCCGTATCCAACTCCAGCAGTTGATAGGGTACGAGGTAGCTGTTTTGCGTATTCATAAAGTCCATGTTGCCAGAATAGGCAGTAGCGATGCAAGGCTTGCCGAGATACATTGCCTCGGCAAGGGTTAGCCCAAAACCCTCTGAACGATGCAGCGAGATATAAGCATCGCAGTGATCAATCAGCGCATTGACTTCCAATCGAGTCAGATATTTATCCAGAATGACGCCATTGACGTTTTGCATCGCGGCATACAAACGATTGCGCTCGAAAGGAAACCGCTCCAAATTGGTGATCTTCATCACCAGCTTGACTTTATTTGCACGCTCGGCAGCGGAAAATGCTTGTTCAAATGCTTGAATCACTGCCCAGGGATTCTTTCGCTCAATGATACTGAGTGCATCAAAAACAAACAATACGACAAAAGTGTCATCGGGCAGACCCAATGCAAGGCGCGTCGATTCGGCTGGCAGCTTCACTTCGATGCTGCCGGGCATATGTATCACAGGCGTTTGCACCTGTTCCGCGATGGCTTGCTGTACGAAACGACTGCCTACCCAAATTTCGTCATAGACATCGGCGTGCGCGTGCCATTGGGCAGGAAATCGGGGCATTTCCCAGAACCAATACCCGATGTTGTAGCGTCCCTCATAGGTTTTCTGCCCAAGCAAACGGCGAGTTTCCGCCGTCATATCTGCATTGACGTGAAAAATGTTGACTTTGTGCGGCAGTCCCTGTTGAAAACTGTCTATCGTCGCATCTTGTTTGCGCGAGGTATCGTGAACATCAATGGGGTACGCGGCAACGGGGAATTTCACGGCGTCCAAACTGCGAAGAACCTTACGCGCCGCTTCTGCAACGCCTGTTTCAGACCGCAAATAGCCGATCACGTTAGCCCCCGCTGTCAACGCTGGCTGTTCCGCTTCTACCAGTGACATAGGCGGAAGTTTGAACTCCGTCGTTTTCAAGCCAAGGGTAGATGTAGGTTGATCAGAGTGCGAAT
Source organism: Aggregatilineales bacterium (assembly GCA_038214955.1). Classification (GTDB taxonomy): domain Bacteria; phylum Chloroflexota; class Anaerolineae; order Aggregatilineales; family Phototrophicaceae; genus Flexifilum. The sequence goes on from JBBQRJ010000099.1 coordinate 8,201, forward strand.
CGCTGAAAAAGAATCGTAGGCTGAGAATGACGCGCAGCCCTACCAGTCTGCGAATGGCTTGTAGAATGCCGATCCGGTTGAGAAGTTGTCGTGTTCCCCCATAAATGTTCGTCGGACCCGTATACGATTCGGATCGAATCGTAATCGCTTGCGGGGGCAAGTGTGGCTTCACATGAACGGGATAGCCGTTATAGTAGCGAATGGTTTGACGAACCCGATTCGTCAAGGCTTTTTTTTTCTGTGCCTTCGGCGCGGGCGATAAAACATGAGTACCATCACTTAAAGCCGCCCGAATGGGATCAACATAAAAAGGATGAAACACATCTGCCCTACCCGCCTGCTCGACAAACCACTGTGCAAAACGCCTTTCGTCTGCCCCTAAAGGTTCAGGAAACGTTTTATGCAAATCGGCACGAATGCTGTAGTAGGTCAAGGCATAAGGCGATAGATACTTGGTTGACGGAAGGGCTTGCGGGTGAACCGCCCAATTTCTAAAGCTGTCTGCCGCGCTTACATCGTAAGGATTCGTCCAAATCTCAGCCACAAGATCATACCCACGCAGACACATCCTCAGCACGTCAGAGACGGGAACACCGTCGGCAAAGCGCCCATAGGCATAGCCCCACGTCTTGGTCTCCATATGACCGTTATCCAGCAGCAGCGTGCGATAGCCTTCAAAACTCGCTTGATAATGTTCGTTAAGCTGGTCGAGGGTATAGCGATTCTGATGTTTAGACACCGCACGCACGTTATCGACTGAGAACCCGCTGTAGTGAAAAAAGATCAGCGGACGTTCGTTCACGACATAATTTCCGTGCGAGTCACGGCTTAACTGACGCCGCTGTATATTCCAGTAGGCGACGTTATAGCCCGCATCACGCAGAATATAGACCTTCTCGAACAGACTGGGAACTAAATCCATCCAATGCTGATCGACAAACAGACCGCGCTCTACCTCACGGGTGCAAAAGGCATACAACTTGTCTTTCCACCACGTTAGCAAGTCGCGCCACTGTCCCTGTCTTGAAATGGCAAAGAAGCCGAGATTGAATGTGCCGACCTGTAAAAAATCAACTTCCGAAGGCTTGAGCGTGTCTTGAATAGGATCAAGAATATGGGGCGTGAGGACAGCCATATGCTGATCAAGCAGTTCTAGCAGTGGGTTCAAATCGTGATAAACGACAATATCCGGGTCGAAGTAAATCACCTTTTGCGCGTTGTGCCGTTCAAACAGCATATCGAGCAAATAGGGTTTGACCGCCGTATTAAGTTCCATAATGTCGTATTTCATCGAGAAATGACGCCAATTGGGAATATCTAAGTCGGATGCAAGATAGGTAGCAAAAACCTCGTCTTGCGGATTAAAACACCCTTCTATCTCGTCAACGAGCAGAGTCACAAGGTGAATTTCGGGGTGGAAGCGATGAATGGATCGCATGAGGGTACGTGCCGCCGCCAGATAGTTCTTAGAAATGATCGTGCAAATCACGGTACTACCCGCCGGGATTTCTAGCGGGGACAGCACGATATTCACCTGTGGAGCAGGTGGCGGGGGTTGCGTTACCACGACTGCCGGAGGCGCTGCAAGTGCGACAGCGGGTGTAACTTGCGTTGTTCGTCCGCGATTTCGTAAGCGAAAATAGGCGGCGGATCGTCCGCTTCCATCGGGTAGAATGCGCTGGCGCAGTTTCCATAGTGGGGTCGCAACTCTGCGATGCACGAATGAGCCGCGAACGACAGCCAATTCGTGATGCACTGCCGCATACAACTGCTGCAATTCGCGTAATTCCCGTTCTTTTTCGGCGCGGGCATCGACAAGCGATTCTGAAAATGCCGACGTGCTTTGTTGAACTTCGGCAGCCTTGACGATTTCTTTTTGCAGCGAATTAATGCGATCTTGAAGTCGGGCAGCATTGCTCTGCGCTTGCCCTAAAGCGGCTGTCAGCGATGCACTGTTTGCATCAGCCAGCCCTTGATTCTGCTCAATAATGGCGCGAAGTGACTCTACCTTCGCGTCATACACTGACTGATTCTGCTCGATGATCGCGTGAAATGATTCTAATTGAGCCTGAATTTCGGCTTCACGGGCGGCGGCAATCTCTAGCGAAGTCGATTCCGATTCGGCGTGCAGTTGATTGGCTATCGCGTCGGTATTTTCCAGTGCGGCAGATTGCGCCGATTGCAATGCTAGCAATGAAGCGATGTATTCTTTCGCACTGCCAATTTCAGCATCGCGTGCGGCGAGAGTCGCTTGAAGGTTCTGAACGTGTTGAAGGCGTTCAGCAAATTCTGCATATTGCGTGAGCGCCGTAATCCGCAGCCCCAAGAAAAAGAAGAACTCACGCAGTTGAGTACGTTCTTCCTGTGTTGCTTGCAGTAGATCGTCCAGTTCGGGCGGGCGAGTCACTGCCCCAACCGCGAGAACCCCTAAGCCATGCTCGTGAAGCAGTTCAAATGACGGATACCCGGTTTTCACTTCATCCCAGAACCGCCAAACCCCGAACTCGCGTTCACGTTCGTTAATGTCGTGAAAAATCACCACCGCACGATCACTGAGTTTGGGAAGCCACGTTTCAAAGTCGTGTTTGACGGCTTCATAGCTGTGGTAACCATCAATATGTAAGAGATCAATCGATCCATCGGCAAAGTAAGGGAGCGCTTCATCAAAATTCATTCGCAGCAATTTAGAAAAATCCCCATAGCGGGGATCATGGTGGCTTTTTAGGTCTTCGTAGACCTCTTCGCCATACGCGCCCGTATGCTCGTCCCCGCCCCAGTTGTCTACGGCATAGCACCCTGTGTCGGTACGCAGTTCTTTGACCGCCTGACAAAATCCACAGTAGGATACGCCGTAATGGGTGCCAAGTTCGACCAGTATCTTCGGTTTAAGAATATCGACAAGGAACATTCCAAACGGCAGGTGCTGAATCCACGACGACACCGTAAGGCGCAGCGGATTAGTGAAAATGACAGGGTGTTGAAGCGGGTTAAATTTCATTACTGCTCAAATGACCTCAGCCGGAAACTTCGTTGCGCTCTTTACTGATGCGCGTAAAACGTTCAATCTTAACCATATCCACACCAGCGAACTATAGCCAAAAAGTGAGATCACACCAAAATAGCGTAGAAATGATCGCACACTGGCTTGGGTTTGCCTTGCCTCACGCAAATACGCACGCGCATCGCTCCAACGTCTCTTGCGAACCGCTTTCAGGGCTTCTAAGGTGTAAATTGCCGCTGCCTCGCCCCGAAAATAGAGCGGAAGCCCATCCCCACCATGCTTTCGCGCGGATCGTTCGATTTCTTGCACACGCCGCAGCGATCCCTTGAAGGTCAGGGCGCTGGCGTGCAAACGTTCTTGCGCTAGACAAACAGGGACGTACTGCATGTGGAATGATTTGGCGACTCGCATCCAATATTCATAATCTAAGGCATAGCGGAGATCGCTATCGAGCGTTCCCACCGATTCCCATAACGTTCGACGCCAGAAAGCCGCCGGTTGTACGATCAAATCGCCCAACCCGATCAACTCATCAAAACTCATTTGCCGGACGTGCGCTCGAAAGCCATACGGTTTTCCGTCTTGATCAAGGGCAAGCGCATCGCCATAAATAAAGTGAGCCTCTGGATGTGCTGCGAAATAAGACATGACATAACGAATCGCATGACGAGTCAACAGATCGTCTGAATTGACCCACGCCAGAATTTCGCCTTTCGCCATTGCAAAGCCTTTATTGATGGCGTCTGCCTGTCCGCGATCCGGTTCAGAAATCCACTTAATCGAGTCCCCGTAGCTTTTCAAGATGTTCAGCGTGTCGTCTGTTGACCCGCCGTCTACGACAATGTACTCAACGTGTGGGTAATCTTGAGTGAGAACACTCTCAATCGTCTGCGTTATAAATTTCCCCTGATTGAGTGTAGGGGTAATAATCGAGATCAGCGGCGCATTAGTCATAGGCGACACCCCGACGCTTGATGTTGAGAGCCGCTCGAAAAATAGACCTCAGCGTTTCGTTGCAACGCAGCAACCGCCACAAACTTTTAGGCGTGAGGGCGAATGAATGGGTGTTCCTTTCCTTGTAAGCGACACTGGGGTTTCCCGTAGAAAGTCGTAAGCCAACCTGTTCCAGAACGCGCTTCCACCCTTGAATCGTTTTCTCCCACGTGTACGCTGCGGATCGCGCAAGCCCCCGTTCTACAAGCACATGACGTTGGAGCGGCAACCGTTCTAAAAACGCCCCCGCCCATGTATTAGGGTCGTCCGACTCGACGTAGAGCGCGGCATCTCCGCCTGTCTCGGCAATGGCAGTC
>JBBQRJ010000100.1:0-12354 GCA_038214955.1 Aggregatilineales bacterium
AATAACGATTATCCGGTTGCGGTTGATTTCAAAGACGAAATGCTGTGTGTCACCCTAGCCGATGGGCGCATGATCGCTACGCCGCTTAACTGGTATCCGCGTTTGGTGAATGCCAGCGAACAACAGCTTAACGATTTTGAAATTTCCAGCGACGGAGTGCATTGGGCTGAATTGGATGAAGATTTGTCCATTCGCGGAATGCTCCAAGGAAATCGTCCCCGTGCTTTCTCAGTGCGGGCATAAAAAATATGCGTAAATGGTTTTGGCTTCTATTTCTATTTGTGGGAACAACATATGCACAGGCTGAACCGTTAACAGCCGAAAATATCGAACTTGTTGAGGGGGTCGGAGACTTCGGTCAGCCGACCCTTTCTGCTGTTGGCGAAATTGTCAACGCCAGCGCCGATTCCGCGTTCGCCAACCTGTCGATCACAGCGCAAGCCTATGACGTGGGCGGGACACTGGTCGGGGAAGGCGTCGGCTTCCTCGTCAACCAATGCGACGTAGGCTTACCGTTTGATTTCGCGCTGCAACCTGACAGCCGCCAAACATTCGCCGCACCGCTCGAACTCTTTGAGGTGGATGCAGAAATTGAGCGGGTGGAAGTGTTAATCGACGGCGAAACCGTTGAGCCTGTCGCGCTGATGCCTGATATTGAAGGAATCACCCGACTCAGCGATCAAGAGATCGCCAGCGTGGAATGGGATGCCGAAGGCGAATCGTTCCTGTTTGGCGTCGGCTGTCGCACTGACCTATTCACCGAATGGGAATGGTCACGCTACGATGTCGCAGAAGCGGAAATCACGCCCGAAACACATCCCCGTGCTGCACTCGTCACCGAAGATTTAGCACAGCGTCTCGGTTTGGATGCGCTGTTCTTCGCCCGTTCCATGCTCACCTATGCGCCGGGTGGGGATCGACTGGTGTTTCAGGACGAGATCAACGACCTGCTGACCGCCGCGCCTGAGGGTCGATTTCAACGACTGCTGTTTAACGACCAGCATAACCGCACGCTGCAAGGCGTTCACTGGCTGCCCGAAGAACGCTTTTTAGCGTACTACTTCGGCGCCTATGGTGATCCTGTGTTGTACTACACTGCCACTGCGGAGGGTCAGCGAATCAGCCCGCAGTTGGATGGCAACCCTGAATCAGAGATTGTGCCGGGTGCGTCGGCTGATGGGCGGCGGATCGTGTTTGCGGGAACGGTTGAGGATGAACGCGGTTACTTCTTGTATGTGACGAGCAATAATTTTATTGAACTGCTGTTTCAGGCAGAACCGCCGGGAAATAACTACCCGCCGCCAATTCCACTGGTTGACCCCGAAAGCGATCTCGTCAACCGCGTGTACACCGCGCTCGACATGGACGGCGAAAATCGACTGGTGTGCTTCAACCGTGACACGGGTGATCTGCACGATCTCGCGCTGCTGCCGCTCGATTTGCAACCGGATGACCGCGCCGAATGGTGGATTGCACCGGATGAGCAGACGATTGCTCTGGGCGTCACCGGGGCGAACGGCGGCTTATGGCTGATCGATCTGGCGGCGCTGCCAAGCTGCGAATAGCTCCTAAATAGCGTAGGGGCGGGGCAATGTCCCCGCCCGTTAAACTGGCGACCAACGTTGGGTCGCCCCTACACAATCCATTTTATGGGGTGAGGCTATCCAAGCAACTCCACCACCGCGCCTTCATCGCCGCGCAGATGCAGGGACTCGCCTTCCTCAACCCTATCCATGTGCGTAGAGAGGATCACGCGCCCGCGACTAGGCAGCGTGATCGTCGTGCCGACTTTGGTGAAGTTGAGCGCGATCAAGAACTGGCGCCCCTCAGACTCGCGCACATAGGCGAAACACCCGTCCGGCGCATCCACCGAACGATACGATCCGCTGTGCAGCGCGGGAGTAGTCTGGCGCAAGTCGATCAACGTGCGGTACAGATTGATCATCGAGGTCGGAATGCCGCGCTGTACGGCAGCGTTCACCTGTGCGTAGTCGGGCGCGACGGGCAGCCATGTTTCGCCCCCTGTCGAAAAGCCCGCGTTGGGCGTGTTTTCCCACTGCATCGGCGTGCGCTCGTGATCGCGGCTGATGCCAATGTTGATCCCCTGCGGGTCTTGATACAGATGCGGCGGAATATCGACATCCTGCATCCCCAATTCCTCGCCGTAGTAGATGAACGGCGTCCCCGCCAGCGTGAGGATCATCATGGCGGCGACTCGCGCCTGTTCCGCGCCGATGCGCGTGGCAATGCGCGTTTGATCATGGTTGCCTAGCACATAATTCGCCCAACCGCCTTCGGGCAAACTGCGCTCATAGGCATCTGCGAACGTGCGGATGGCTTCGGCTTTCCAGGGGAGCATCAACAGGGCGAAATTGAACGGCAAATGAATTTCTGGCGCTTTGTCCGTCCCATAAAAGCCCGTGATCAGGGTGGGATCGGTGGAATAGGCGATCTCCCCGATCATCACGCGGTCTTTGAACTCGTCAAACACCTTGCGAAACTCACGGATCAGGTCGTGAATGCCGGGTCGATTCTCGCTGTACACGCGCAGATATTTCCACGTCGGGTTATCGCGCCCTTCCACCCAATCAGGATTCGGCGGGTTATCGCGCAGCATGTCATCCTTGATCATGCGATCAATCACATCTACGCGGAAACCGTCTACGCCGCGCTTGAGCCAGAAGCGGATCGAGTCGAACATGGCTTTTTTGACTTCGGGGTTATGCCAGTTCAAGTCCGGTTGTTCGGGCAAAAAGCTGTGCAGATAGTACTGTCCAGTTTTTTCGTCGAGCGTCCACGACGCACCGCCAAAATAGGCTAACCAGTTGTTCGGCGGCGATCCGTCGGGCATGGGGTCACGCCAGATGTACCAATCACGCTTGGGGTTATCCACTGACGAGCGCGACTCGATGAACCAGTCGTGATGATTCGAAGTGTGATTTGGCACAAGGTCGAGGATCACGCGCAGGTCACGTTTGTGCGCTTCTTCCAACAGATGATCAAAATCGTCCAGATTGCCGAACGGCGGGTAAATATCGACATAATTGCTCACATCGTAGCCGAAATCCGCCATCGGGGACGGGAAAATCGGGGAGAACCACAGCGCATCGACGCCTAACCAGCGCAAATAGTCGAGCCGTGACGCGATGCCGCGCAAATCGCCAATGCCATCGCCGTTGGAGTCCATGAACGAGCGCGGGTAAATCTGATAAACGATGCCGCGTTTCCACCAGTGCGTCATGGGACAATCCTTTGGGGTTTGACCTGATTTTGCAGTAAGAATCGGAGCGCGTCGGGCATACGCCGCGCCCATGCCGATTCGGTATGCTCGGCGTCCTGTTCGACTACATATTTCAGGTTAATACCTGTCGTGTAGCCTTTTTTGCACAGCAGCGCGTTCATGCGGCGGGCGCTCGTTTCCCGCGTACCGTTATCGAGGTAGAGTTTGCCGTTTACGAACGGCGCAGCTTGCACGCTGTCGTAAATTGCCCAATGCCCCACCCAGAACGCCGGACTCATCACGCCTGCGAAACCGAACGTTTCCGAACGGTGGAAAAAGGCGTACATGCTGATCAAACCGCCCATGCTTGACCCCAGAATGCCCGTGTGTTCGCGTTCGGGCTGCGTGCGGAAGTCCCGATCAATGATGGGCTTGACGGTTTGCGTCAGGAAATCGAGGTAAAGCTCCCCTTTGCCACCCCACACATCCGGGAAAGGCGTATATTCCACGATGCGCTTTTCGTTGCCGTGATACACGGCAACGATGATCGCCTCGATACCATCCTCGGTTGCGAGCCATTCCATGGTTTCATCGACGTGCCATTCTTGCCCGCCGAACGCCGTTCCCCCGTCAAACATATTTTGACCATCTTGCATGTAAATGACGGGATACTGCCGTGTTGAACCGTGATACGACGGCGGCAGGTAGATCAACACATTGCGGTTCACATCTAACTGGGGGCTGTAGAGGTCGCGCATCACGCGCACTCTGCCCGTGATCGTCGGGTCGTGCTGGACGGTGTGCTGATAAATTTCCCATCCGATGACTTCCTGCTGCATCCGTCAACGCTCCTGAAACTATTTCCGTGTGTGCATATAGAGGCGATTTGTTAGATCACCCAACAGATCGCCTATATCGTTTGTGAGGATGATACTAACATAGCCTTGCAAGAGTCCCTATCGGCAAAAAGGCGTAGTTACAGCCTCACCCCCCAGCCCCCTCTCCGAGCGGAGAAGGTGAGAAAAAAGGGCGTGTGAAGTCCCCTCTCCTATTTTCGGCTATGCATTACCCACAACTTGTGGGGGTTGGAGGAGGGTGAAGGTAGTAACGATGTCTTGGAGGCATGTCCAACCCCGCCACAGGACTTTGACAGCCGGTTCACCATCGCCTGTGCGTCCGAGAAACCCGCCTAACTGACCAATCCAGCGGACTGCCTGACGCAGCGAGGGTGGTTTGGTAGGTAAGCGGCGCTGGCGTTGGGTAAAAAGGTAAAGCGCCTGCCATTCGGTGGGTTGAAGGGCAACGGTACACGGCGTGTCGGGGGTCAGGCGCGCTTGGTAGGTGAGCCAAAGGATACGCCACGCGACCAGCGTGTAGACCGCTAACAGCCGTTCCAAGCGCACTGCTTGACTGAGTTGGCTTTCCTCCAGCTTGCACCCGCTCTTGAGGACATAATGGAGGCGCTCAATCAGCCAACGAAAGCTGTACCAAGTCGTGATTTGCCGAGCTTCAGCGGCAGTTTGGATGGGCAGCGTGGTCAGCAGAAGCCAATGCACCGCTTTTTCCCCTTCAGGCGGATCGTGTTCCTGCACATCCACCACCCAGAGGGTCAAGCTGGCTTCGCGGGCGTCAGCACGCTTGGGACGACGCAGCGTCACGGTCGCAAAACGCAAGTGCAGGTGCGCTATGCGCGCCTCGCGGTTGGGACGACGTTTCAGTGGCAAGGTAAACTGCTCCTGCACTGCTTGTTGTCCGACTGCCTCGAACAAGGCTTGTCCATCGGGCGTGAAACTGCGGTAATCCGCCGCTCGGATCACATAGTCCAGTTCGCGTTGGTGCATGACATCCAATAATTCATAGATGTGCGCTTCAGCATCACAGACCACAATCGGCTGAACCTCCTGCGGCACATCGGCGTTCTCCGGCAGTCCCTCCACCCACTTGTAGCTCTCCTTCTCGGCAAACGCACGCTCATGGCGTTGCTTTCGCGTCCCCGTCTGGGTCGCGTCTCGCGCCCACACCTGCTGCTTCAACACGCCTAACGGCACGCCCGCTTCGCTCACCGCCAAGGTCGAATGCGCCAGAAACCCGACTGTGCGTGCGTTTTCTAGCGGACCCAAGCCTTCCGTTGCCGGGTGTTGACTGAAATTGAAGCTCGTCGTATCCTGCACCCATAGCACGCGCTTTTCTCCTGCCAGACGCGCCCGGGTCGCCGCTGCCGCTTTTCCCAAGATCGCTTCGTGACTCACGCGCTTGTTACCCCAAAAAACGGTAAGCGGCTTTACTTTCATGCGCGCTCCCGCAGGCTTGAGGGATACTTTTGTCGAGTGCCGCACCGAGCTGCTCAACCAACCGCTCCAAGCGCGCCTCTAGTCGAACATCTGGCAGTCTTGCGCTCATCTCTGCTCCCCTTTTTACACCCTTTTTCTCTATTCTATACCCTTCACCCTCCTCCAACCCCCACAAGTTGTGGGTAATGCATAGCCTTTTTCGGAGAGGGGACTCAGGGGTGAGGTCAATTTTTCACCCCGCGCCCGCCATGAGCGCCCCTAGCTGATTCATATCCACGTTCTCGTTCGGTAGCTCCCCGACGAGTCGCCCCTCGTACATCACGACGATGCGATCTGACAGGGCGCGAATTTCGTCCAAATCTTCGGAAATCAACAAAATCGCCGTGCCTTTCGCCCGCTCGTCCAGCAAGCGATGATGGATGTATTCGGACGCGCCAATATCCACGCCGCGAGTCGGTTGGGCGGCGATCAAGACATGCGGCTTACGCGAGAGTTCCCGCGCCAGCACCAATTTTTGAATGTTCCCGCCCGACAGACTTTTGATCGGTGTGTCGTGCGACGGGGTTTTGATGTCATACGCTTGAATTGCCTGTTTGGATTCGCGGGCAATGGCGCGAAAATTCATCAACAAGCCTAAACGTGCAAATGGGTGTTTTGCGTGATTCTGCAAAATGTAGTTTTCTGCCACCGTAAAATTTTTGATCACCCCGTCGATCATGCGTTCTTCGGGGATGTACGCCAGCGCGTGCGGACGTTTGCCCGTCACATCCTGCCCGTTGACCCTGACTCGCCCGCCTGTCACCGGACGCAGCCCCGCGATCACCTGTGCCAACTCATGCTGACCATTGCCGCTCACGCCCGCTACGCCCACAATTTCACCCGCGCACAGCGTCATGCTGACTTCTTTCAAGCCGAGATCGCCGCGATTGCTCAAGGCGCTGACGCCGTTGAGTTCAAGGCGCACATCGCCGCGATCACACGGCGCACGGTCATATTCCAGCGTCACCGGACGCCCGACCATCATTTCAGCCAGTTTAAGCCGGGTTGCGCCTTGCGGAGAGATCGTATCCACGCGCTGACCGTCGCGCAGTACCGTAATGCGCGTGCTGATCGCCAGAACTTCATGCAGTTTGTGTGAGATGAACACCAGCGCCCGCCCGTCATTCGCCATTTGTCGCAGCACGTCAAACAGGTGATCGACCTCAAGCGGCGTGAGGACGGCAGTCGGCTCATCGAGGATGAGCAGTTCAGCCCCACGATACAGCGCCCGCAAAATCTCCACACGCTGCTGTTCGCCTACGGCAAGCTGCCAGATCGGGCGGCGCGGATCAACCTTGAGGTTGTAACGTTCAGAGAGTTCGCCTAATCGCACTATGACCGTGTTCAAGTCGGTTCGCCAGCCGTGCTGCATCCCCAACGCGACATTTTCAGCGACGGTCAGCGATGGCACGAGCATAAAATGCTGGTGGATCATGCCGATCCCGCGCCCGATTGCCTCAATGGGAGAGCGATTTTTCACCGCCTCACCGTTGAGCAGAATCGTTCCCGCGTCCGGCTGAGTTAACCCGTACAGCAGTTTCATCAATGTGGATTTCCCCGCGCCGTTCTCGCCGAGCAGCGCGTGAATTTCGCCGGATCGCACGTCAAAATCGACGCCATTCAGCGCCAGCACACCGGGAAACCGTTTGACAATCCCTTGCATTTGCAGGTGATCAATACGCGACATGGGGGGAGTTCCTAGATAAGCGTTCATGATTCCCCCTCTCCGTTCGGAGAGGGGGCTAGGGGGTGAGGCGAATCTTCTAGCTGCCCGGTGTTGCTTCATCAGCGGCAGGCTCAGCCACCTGTATACCTCCACAGGTGAGGCGAATCTTCTAGCTGCCCGGTGTTGCTTCCGGCGTCATTTCCATTTCCATTTCAGGGAACACAACGATTTCACCTGAAACGATTGCGGCGGTTAATTCTGCGATTGCCGCTTCTACGGTTGCGAATTGTTCCTCGTTTAGGTCTGTAAATTCGCTCAAATCGACAGTCAGACCGCCATTTTCGAGATTAAGCGTGTAGGCTTCACCGCCGAGGACGCCTTCTTGAATGTTGGCGATGATGTCCATCAGCACAACTTCCCAGTGATACACCTGAAACAGGAAACCCGCCTCACCGGCAAGTTCGGCTTGGCTGGACTGTGTACCGAACCAGTAAGCATCATTTTCTTGTGCGACGCCAATAGCGCCCACGACCATTTGCGCCGAACCGGTCAGCACGTCCGCGCCATTTTCAATGAGTGCGTTCGCGGCTTCCGTTGCCAATTGCACATCGCTGAACGAGCCGATGTAGGTCACATTGACTTCGACTTCTTCATCGTATGCCGCCGCGCCTGCGACGAACCCATCAATATACGCCTTTGCATCCCCAACTTCGATGGGTCCGACGACACCGATCACGCCGGATTCGCTAATGGATGCCGCAGCAACCCCATTAACGAAACCGCCTTCTTCCGCCGCCGCCGTGTACGCATACACATTGTCTAAGCCGAAGGTGTTCACGTCGGTCCCCCATGCAAACGACACTTCGGGGAATTCTGGCGCAAGTTCTTCGAGGATTGACCCGTATTGTGAACCGTGCGCGATGATCAAATCATATTCGCCCGACGACGCCCAGTCACGCAGGGCAACCGCCGCATCATCGACAATGAAGGTGCCATCTTGAAAATCGAACTGGAAGGCATCTTCGCCCATGTCGTTTTGCACACGCACAAGCGCGTCGTACATGCTCTGGCTAAAAGCGAGATCATTGATGGCGCTCGGTGCGACCACCGCCACGCGGAAAACATCATCTTGCGCCGATACGCCGATGACCCCCAACAACAACACGATCACCAGCAGCAGACCTAATTTCTTCATCCTGTTACGCTCCTGTAGGCACATTTATTTCAACTGGAACGGGGATCGTTCCCCGCTAATCCACATTTTGACCCCGCCCCACACATTACGCATATTCCCCCTCTCCAAATGGAGAGGGGACTAGGGGGTGAGGTTCTACGACTCGCCGCGATCAAACGGCTTGGTGAGCGCGTCGGGCTTTTCGATTTGCCGTGACGCGAACACCAGCGCAATGATCGTGATCACGTAAGGCGCCATGACCGCGAATTCGGTAGGGATCTCGATCCCTACGGCGCTCACTTGAAGCTGCAAGGCATTGACGAAACTAAACAGCAGCGCCCCGACCAATATACCGTAGGGTTTCCAGCGCCCAAAATAGACCAGCGCGACAGCGATAAAGCCTAGCCCGCCCGTGATATTTTGCTGGAACACGTTGAGCAGCGCAATCGACAGGGACGCGCCCGCCATACTCGCCAGCACACCACCAATGATGACCGTTGCGTAGCGCACGCGGTTCACGTTGATTCCCATTGCATCGGCGGCTTGCGGGTTCTGCCCGACGGCGCGAATCGCCAACCCGAACGGCGTGCGATTCAGCACATACGCCGAAATCGGCACGAGCGCAAAGGCGACATACACCAGCAAATTGTGATTGAAGAAGATGTCCCCGATCACCGGAAGTTCGCTCAAAATGGGAATGTGCAAACGTGGGAATCCGCTCACTGCTTGCGGCGTGCCGACCCACTTCTGAAACAGCAGTTCGCTCATCCCTAAGCCGAACAGGTACAAACCAATGCCGCTGATTCCCTGTTCCGCTTTCAACGTCACGCTGATGAACGCCATCGCCAAACCTAACACCGCCCCGACGATCAGCGCCACCACAACCCCTAACACAAGGCTGCCCGTCGTTAGCACGACGTAGAACGAGAAGAATGCCCCCATGAGCATGATGCCATCGACGCCCAAATTGAGTACGCCGCTGCGTTGACCAAACATTTCGCCAATCGAGGCGAACAGGTAGGGCGTCGCAAGGCGGATCATGGCGGCGAATACGCTGGCGGTAAACACTTCGCTGATCATAGCTGCCGCTCCGGTTTCTGTTCAACTGGTCTTTCTAGCTGCCGATCCTGTGGCGTGACGGGTTCGGAGGGTACGAGGGCGCGACGTTTTGCCCGCCACGTCACGAAAATTTGACTGCTCACCACAAAGATCACGATCAAGCCGTTGATCGCGGTGATCAGCGAGGCGGGAACGCCCAAATCACGCTGCATTTTTTGCGCCCCTACCAGTAAACCGCCGAAGAACACTGACGCGGGGATCGCGCCCAACGGATTCAAGCCGCCGAACAGCGCCGCGACGATCCCGTTAAAGCCCGCGCCCGCCGTGAAGCCCGCCGCCGATCCGTCCGTTTGCAGACGATATTGCAAGCCAAGCACCTGCACCACACCCGCTAAACCCGCACATCCCCCCGCCAGCAGCATCGCTAAAACGGTCTGGCGCTTGTCGCGGATTCCGGCGTAACGTGCCGCACGCTCATTCGCGCCGACTGCTCGAATGCGATAGCCAATCGTTGTGCGCCACAACAGCACGTAGATCAACAGCGCGAGGATCAGCGCGAGGATCAAACCCCAATGCAAGCGCGTGCGTGCGAACAATTCTATGCCATCGCCTAGCGTGAAAGAGAGGCGCGGCAGTTCTGCCCATTCGACAATGCGTGCCGTCTTGGGAATGTGATTCGATCCCGCCTCAGAGGGATCGAGCAGGACGCCATTCAGCAGATAATTCATCAACTGCACAGCGATTTGATTCAGCATAATCGTGCTGAGAATTTCGTTGACGTTGAAATAGGCTTTGAGGACTCCCGCGATTCCGGCGTAAAGTGCGCCCGCCGTGAACCCCGCCGCTAGAGAGAGCGTGATGATCAACCAGCCCGCCGCGTTCGCTGTGCCAAGCGCCAGCGCAGTCGCAATTCCAACCACTGCCCCGGCGATCATTTGCCCTTCGCCGCCAATGTTGACCACCCCGCCGCGAAACGCCACACAAATCCCAATGGCGACGAACAACATGGGGATCGCCTTGACCAGCGTTTCGGCAGTCGCGTTTTCGTTGCCAAACGCGCCATTCCACAGGGATTGATAGGCTTCGAGGGGGTTTGCATTCAGCGCGATCAACAGCAGCGAGGCGACCAGTAAACCGGCGACCAGCGCGATCAGGGGTGGAAAAACATCAAATGTCCGACTTAATAAGCGCCTAAACGACATACATCTTTCCGAAATTAACGCACCTATAATTATCCACGCGATTGTAACGTGTCATACAGCGATAAGCACCACATCTAGGTGCATTCTTTTGTGAAATTTAGCCCATGAGTTCGCCGTGACGGAAACATTCCACCGGATGATCGTTCACCATGCCGATAGCTTGCATCATGGCATAGCAAATCGTAGAGCCTACAAACTTAAATCCGCGCTTTTTCAGGTCTTTGCTCAACCGTTTGGAGAGGTCGGTTTCAGCGGGCATGTCCGAGAGGCTTTGCCAGTGGTTGATGATCGGCTTGCCGTCTACAGTTGCCCAGAGATAGTCGGAGAATGAGCCGAATTCGCGCTGCACATCCAGAAATTTTTGCGCGTTATTGATCGCAGAGGCGATCTTTAAGCGGTTGCGGACAATGCCCGAATTCGCCATCAGTGCTGCGATTTTCGCCTCATCGTAACGGGCGACCACCGCCGGATCAAAGTAGTCGAAGGCGGCACGGTAATTCTCGCGCTTGCGTAAAATCGTGATCCAGCTTAAGCCCGCCTGTGCGCCTTCCAAGCAGATGCGCTCGAACAGGGCGGGATCATCCCCTATGAGCGGCACGCCCCATTCTTCATCGTGATAGCGCACATAAAACGGGTCATCGCCACACCATGCACAGCGTGTGATCTGGGTCATCGGAGCATCGCCTCAATTGTGCGCGAAATCTCTACAACACTCGGTAACTTTTCCTGCCAAAGGGTCGGAACATGTAAGCGAAGTTCGGGTAACGTGATGGTTTGATATTCCTCATTTTCGTTCAATGACTGCCTCACATACAATCCGCCATCACCCAAACGGTAAAATCGGCTTTCATGGCGTAGAGGATCAAGTATCCAATATTCGGGAACGCCGCCCGTTTCGTATTCGATGAATTTTTCACCATGATCACGTTCGCCACTTTCAGGAGACACCACTTCAATGCAAATATCAGGAGCGCCGTCCATCAAAGTATCTGTGAGTTGATTTGGATTTGTGTTGAGTACGATCATAAGATCGGGTTCACGGCGGCGCTTGGGAAACGCGGGGAGATGCATTGGAAAGGGTTGCCCTGCTGCGATCCCAATGGGTCGAAAGTAGAAATAAGCGTCAAACAATGACCAGAGATAGTAGATCAAATGATTGTGATGTATTTCTGCTGGCGTCAAAGCGATAACCTCTCCTTCTACCCATTCACAATGTTTTTGTGCATAGCGTTCCATGTATTCTTCGAGCGAAACATCTGTTGCAATGACGCCGTGTTCTTCGGCTGTGATAAACCCGTATTCAGTCATGGTTCAATCCTCACTCACCTGCTGAGTCCATTGTAACAAAAAAGGACGCACAACGGCGCGTCCCATATGTGGCAAGTTAAGCTGATTTGCCGGACGCTAAAGCATCCGGCAAGGGTAGAAAGTCCCCTGAAGGGGACTCGCAGGGTGTTTGGATCGGGAATTGGATCCCCGTTCACGGGGCTTTTTAGAACTAGCCGGAGGCTTTGAAGGCTTGTCCGGTATTCAAATCAATACAGAGTTTGAACTTTTTCCTTCAGCCTCACCCCTAAATCCCCTCTCCTTTTTTCGGAGAGGGGACTTTCTGGGTATGCATGTCTCCCCCTCTCCTGCTTTTGGGAGAGGGGGCTGGGGGGTGAGGCTAAAAGAAACCTCGTTACCGCCTTATGACCCCATTT
>JBBQRJ010000101.1:0-12273 GCA_038214955.1 Aggregatilineales bacterium
TGCTTTTTGTCCCACGGGCAGCCCTCTGGCGCACGCAAATGCGCGATCACTTCCTGAAACTGCTCGAAACTCGACATATCGCCCAACGCGGGGATATAGAGGGCGGTCAAATGCTTGATATGTTCGCTGCGATCAATCTCATACAGCGGCACGGTTTCGACCAGCGCGGCGGGTGTGCCAGCAGCATGGATCAGCTTGACCGGAAAATCATCAGGGTATTGATTCATCAGCGTCAGCTTGAGATCGGACGCCATTTCGCGGTTGTAGACCTGCCCCAACAACGCGGGAGTGTCGGGGTTGATCGGCGGGTGATGCAGGGCGGCAACGTCAATCGCATCCAAGATTTGCAGACCGTCGAAGGCATCAACGCCCAACAGCGCGAGAGTCGGCTCGATAAAGCTGACGCCGCTCACAATCTCGATAGGGATGTTTTCTTCGCGCCCACGCTTGATCAGGCGGATCACGGTGGACTCTGCCACGAGCGGATCACCGGGAACAGCGTAGACGACATCGCCCGCACGCGCCGCTTCGATCACGCGCTCGGTGATGGTGGCGTACACTTCATCAAACGAGTCGTTGGCGTCGTAGACCTCATCAAATGAGCGATATTCCACGCCCGTCGGCAGATCAGGCACGCAGGGATGCTCTCTCGTCCGCAAATACACCACGCCCGCCGATTCCAATGTGCGCCACGCCCGCCGCGTCAGGTCATCAATGTGACCCGATCCCAAACCCACAATCGTTAAAGTCATAGAACCCCGCTATTCTAGAATTCACCCACTCACTACGCTCGTTTCCTCCTCTCCGTTTGGAGAGGGGGCTAGGGGGTGAGGTCAACCGCCCATGATGATTTTGTCTACGCCAAGCAGCACTGCCGCTTCACGGTAATTGGATTTGTATGCCAGCGACTCCGTGAGCGGGCTTGGCGACATTTCTAGCAAAATCCCGCCGTCCGCAAATTCGACTGTACGCCACGCGGGGATTGACAGCAGACGGTCACGCCCAAACTGCTCGACCAGTGCAGGGCTAAACAAATTGTAATCCCATACGGCAAACGGCGGCGCTCCCACCTCAACCGAGTCGTGATTTTCGTAGTTAAACAAGCCACAGCCATAATGAGGATGCAGCGTATCGTAGATTTTCTGGATCACGCTGACAACCGCCCGCACGTTCTCGGTTTGATTGCGCTTATTGATCACGCTGCTGCTGAATTGCAGAAACAAGCGGCGTGGTTCTTGCGGCGTGTATCCGAACGACATTTTGACACCTTCGCCGTCCTCAAATTCCATCCAGTAGCCGCCAGAACGCACGAGCGCACGTTTCGCGTTATGCCACGCGCCCGCCAGCGTTTCCGGTGTATTCGGCACATAGATGTCTCCCGGCGAGTCGTCGCACACAATCGCCTTTTTGAGATAGCGATAGCGGTCATTTTCCACGATTTTGCCCATCAGCGAGAACATCAGTGAGTCATTGGTCAAGCGTTCGTCGGGGAAGTCAAACAGGATGTATTGATTCTGACCGCTCATTCGGATTTCACTCCAAAAATCGAACTACCGCGCAGTTTGTGCATCGCAGAGGCGATCACGGCGATATTGTAGGCGTCATCTGCGCCGCGATGATGCGTCCCCGTCAGCGGGATTTGCAGGGCTTCGAGCGCCCCTGCCATGCCCGGCGGACGCTTTCCGTACACTTTGCTGTAAATCTTCTTCAAGTTGAAATGTTTGGGGCTAAACGGGTAATCAATGCCAAAACTGGCACACTGCCCGATGAACATATTTTTGTCGTAGTTACCCCAACTCGTCCAGATGCGATCCGGCGCGTCGTATTCGTCGCGCAGTATGGCGCACGCGGCTTCCAGCGTGATCCCTGTATCAACCTCCGCTTGCGTGAGCGTGGTCAATTCGGTGCAAAAATCGCTGATTTTGGAGCGCGTCGGCTTGACGAGAATGCTCTGCTTATGGCTGACCTCGCCCGTGTCGAGCGACATCAAGCACACGCCTACCTCGATGATCTCGTTCTGCTCATCCGGCGGCGGGTGTCCCAACCAGCACGACGCCTCAATGTCCACCACGACGAGAAAGTCGGTTTTGATTTCGACCATAAGCCCTCAAGTTAAAAGTTAAAAGTAGAAAGTTAAAAGTAAAGACAGAACGTTCAAAAACGGTCTGAATATTCGTTTTTAGACTTTATTCCAACCTCCAAAAGAGGATGAAGCAATCTTCTCACTTTCCACTTTTAACTTTAGGCTTTCAACTTTTAACTGCTTCTCAAAACAAAAACAGGCAAGGGGATCGCTCCACCTTGCCTAGTATCATAGCCCAAATTCGCCCAACCGAGCGATTTAACGCTTGGTGTAGGTCGGGGCTTTACGCGCACGCTTGAGACCGGGTTTCTTCCGTTCTTTCACGCGGGCATCACGGGTTAGCAGAGTCGCATTGCGAAGCTGCGAACGCAGTTCAGGGTCGATCAGCAGCAGCGCACGGGCAATCCCTAAACGGATTGCGTCACGCTGCCCCGATACACCACCACCGTTGACATGCACGGAAATATCATAGTTGCGTTCCTGCCCGATCAAGGTCAGGGCTTGGAGCGCAATTTCCATGTCGCCAGCGCGGGGCATATATTCAGGACCATCTTTATCATTGATGGTCATGCGTCCCGTCCCGCCGGGGAACAGGCGGACACGCGCAGAGGCTTGCTTGCGGCGTCCAATGCCTTCGTAATATTGTGTCATCTATAGACCTCGCTTACAGATCAAACTTGAGTGGGACGGGCTGCTGCGCTTCGTGAGGATGCGCTGTACCTGCGTACACCTTCAGTTTCTTGATCATCTGGTGTCCAAGCGCACTCTTAGGAAGCATTCCTTTGACCGCGTCCATAATGGGACGGTCAGGGAATTTATCCAACTGGTCACGGAGCGTAATCGACTTCAAACCACCCTGATATTTCGAGTGGCGATAGTAGATTTTCGTGTCCAACCGATCACCCGTCACGCGAATTTTTTCCGCGTTGATGACGATCACAAAATCGCCCGTATCAATATGGGGGGCGAAGATCGCCTTGTGTTTGCCGCGCAGGATGTGGGCGATGCGGGACGCGAGACGACCAAGGGTCTGACCTTCGGCGTCCACTACATACCACGTCCGTTGAATATCCTGCGGTTTCGGCGAAAAGGTTTTCACCTGCATCGTCTAATCCTCTGCGGGAACATCGCCCGCATTCCTAGTACCGTATGTCACTTTTTCGAGAACCAATCCTCGCGGCGGCGCAACTGTGACCGCATGGTCAATCACTGCGCTGCGAAAGGTCGCCTCGAACTGCTCTACGCTCTGCCACCCACGCCCGACATCCACCACCATCCCGACGATCCGGCGAACCATGTGTTGTAAAAAGGCGTTCGCCTCGACCACATATTCCCATCGGACGCCGAACGTTTCGGGCTGCTGTGTCCATTCCGAACGATAGACGGTTCGCACCGTGTTATCGCCACTGGGCGGCTTGCCGAACGCGGCAAAATCCTGCGTCCCGATCAACAGCGCAGACGCTTGGCTCATCAATTCCCCGTTTAAAGGGGCGCGAATATGCCATGCGAAGCGCGTCAAAAGCGGTTGACGTTGGCTTGCTTCGTAAAGCGTATATCTGTAAAGGCGCTTTACCGCGTCGAAACGCGGGTTAAAATGCTGTGCGTCCCCTATCAGCCGGGTCAGGTTTTGCAGTGCGATGTCGTTTGGCAGCACAGCATTGATAGCCTTCAACAGAATATCATCACTGTGATTCCACACGACACCGAACGTAATCACCTGTCCGACGGCGTGAACGCCTGTGTCTGTCCGCCCCGCCCCGTTCACCGTGACCGGATGTTTAGTCACCTGCTGAATCGCCCTTTCGAGCGTTCCCTGCACGGTACGCGGGTCAGTTTGCCGTTGAAAGCCGAGGTACGCTGTGCCATCATACGCCAGCGTTCCCCGGTAGCGGCTCGTTTCCATGCCGATTAGCCCGTTTGACGATCCACCAGTTCGAGCAGAGCCATCGGCGCTGCATCTCCCTTGCGGGGTCCCAGCTTGATGATTCGGGTGTAACCGCCGGGACGATTCTTCGAGCGTTCCGCAATTTCGAACAACTTGGCGACGACTGCATGGTTATTGTACAGGCGAGCCGAGGCTAGGCGGCGCGTATGCACACCATATGCCGGGTTTTCGCTTGCCAGACCGTGCTTCGCCAGCGTAATCAACTTTTCAATATGATTACGCACGAATTTCGCCTTCGCCTGAGTCGTTTCGATACGTTCGTTTTCGATCAACGCCTTCGACAATGCTTTGAGCAGAGCGACGCGCTCTGCCGTGTCACGTCCGAGGTGTTTGCCTTTTACGCGATGTCGCATAGTTCTATTTCCTTAGTCACTTCCCTGTGAAGGGGTTTCGTATTCCGGTGGAAGATACCCCTTCTCCTTGAGTTTCGTCACCAGTTCATCGAGCGACTTCTCACCGAAGTTGCGGATAGCCAGCATCGCATCAGGACCACGATCTAGCATGTCCAGCACGTCGCCAATGGTGGTGATGCCCGTGCGCTTGAGCGAGTTGAACACGCGCACGCTCAAATCAAGTTCTTCAATCGGCTTTTCGTACAGGGCTGTCGGGCGCGAGTCGTCGCCGCCTTCCATGCCTTCGTCGCCGCCTACATAATCAGGACCGAGCATCCCCGGCATTGCGCCGCCGATGACGGTCAAGTGCTTCATGAGGATTTGAGCAGACTGGTTCAGCGCATCTTCAGGGCGAATGGTGCCATCCGTCCAAACTTCGATGATCAGCTTGTCGTAATTCGTCCGCTGACCAACACGCGCCCGCTCAACCTCAAAATTTACGCGGCGAACGGGGCTGAAAATCGCATCAACAGGCAGTTCGCCAATGGGTAGGCGTCCGCGTTCCTCAGCTTGGCTGTAACCACGCCCCGCCTGAACCTCGAACTCCATCTCAATATGGGCATCCGGCGAGTCGGCGGTGAACAGGTAAATGTCCGGGTTGATGATGCTGACTTCGGACGAATGTTGAATGTCCGCCGCCGTCACCAAGCCTTCACCCCTATGATCCAAACGCATTCTTGCACTGTCAACGCCATCCAACAGGCGCAGCCGGAGCTGTTTAACCTGTAGAATCAGTTGAGTCATGTCCTCGCGCACGTTCGGAATGGCAGAGAATTCGTGATGAACGTCCGAGACGCGGATACTCGTGACCGCCGCCCCCGGTAGGGACGACAGCAGAACCCGGCGCAGGGCAGTTCCCAGCGTCAAGCCGTAGCCGCTTTCTAACGGGCTAATAATGAAGCGCCCGTAATTGCGGGTCGTGGCATCGCTCTCAACTTTGTGAGGCAGTACCATGTTATTCATGACCATCGGCGTTCCCTGTGCTTTATACACGACGCTTCTTGGGCGGGCGAACCCCGTTGTGTGCTACTGGGGTCAAATCGGTGATCGAGCGAACCTTCAAGCCGCTGCCTTGAATGGCGCGGATTGCAGCTTCGCGTCCGGGACCCGGACCCTTCACAAATACATCTACTTCCTGCATCCCGTGTTCACGGGCGGCATCGGACGCAGATTGCGCGGCGACGCGGGCGGCATAGGGCGTGCTTTTACGGCTGCCCTTGAAACCGGATGTTCCGGCGCTTGCCCACGCGACGACGTTGCCGGACTGATCGCTCAACGACACAATCGTGTTATTGAATGTGGCGAAGATGTGCGCCTGCCCGTAAGGAATATTCTTAATGGCTTTCTTAGCGGTGGCGCGGCGACCACCCCCCTTTGGTTTCGGTGCTGGTGTACGCGGCATATATTCTCCAGACGGAATGTACTACGGCGATGTACCCCTTGCGGACTACATCTATTTCGATAGGTGATCAGTTCACAGTTCACAGTTTACGGTTGACAGTTAAAAACTGGTTGCCGCTCTACAAAACTGAAACTCTTTAATTCCACAGTATCACTGAACCGCTGACCGATTTATCATGAGGGAAAGGCGAACCCCTCCCCCACGTTAGATTTACTGTCAACTGTTCACTGTCAACCGTGAACTTCTTACTTCTTGGTTGCGCCGCGACGACGCCCACGACCGGGGACGGTCTTCTTGGGGCCCTTACGGGTACGCGCATTTGTGCGGGAACGCTGACCACGCACGGGTAGGCTGCGGCGATGCCGCATTCCACGATACGCGCCAATTTCCGACAGGCGCTTGATGTTCAACTGCACTTGACGCCGAAGATCGCCTTCAACTGTCAAACTGCCTACTGCGTCACGCAGTAGCTGGAGTTCGGCTTCCGTCAAATCACGAACACGAGTGTTCGGGTTGACGCCCGTAGATGCGAGCAGTTTCTTGCTCGTTGGACGACCGATCCCAAAAACATAAGTGAGAGCGATCTCTACTCGTTTATCACGGGGTAAGTCTACCCCTTCAAGACGAGCCATATTTTATGACCCTTTCCCTGCACTAACCCTGGCGCTGCTTGTGCTTCGGGTTCGTGCAAATGACCATAACGTTTCCGTGACGCTTGATCACCCGACATTTCGGGCAGCGGCGCTTCACTGAGGCTGTAACACGCATAACGACACTCGCTTTCTCAATAAAAGCGTTCTAACAGACAGACGATTATAACGAAAACGCTCTATCCCGTCTAGGGCGGGTTAAGCGGTTAGCCGTTAGCGATTAGCAATGAGCGAAGGATCGATCCATATCAATTTAAGGGAGTGTCTAATCTCGAAAGGACGGACGCGATATATCGCGTCCCTACAGGCAGATTTTTGTAGGGACGGGATATATTCCGTCCGTCTTTAGACACTCCCCAATTTAACATCCTCGTTCTTATTTTTTGCTAACTGCCAATTGCTAACGGCTAATCGCTCCGTTACGGCAGCGTGAGGATGATCGGTTCGCCCGTCGTAATGGCTATCGTATGCTCGAAATGAGCGCACAATGACCCATCACGGGTGACGACTGTCCACTTATCATCCAACTCGCGGGTTTCCGCACGCCCGGTGATCACCATCGGCTCGATGGCATAAGTCATGCCCGGTTGCAGCTTGTAGCTGGTGAACCCGCGCTGGCGTGCGCCTTTGGGCCACCAGTTCGGGATTTGTGGTTCTTCGTGCATATGCCGCCCTACCCCATGCCCCGTATACTCGCGGGCAAGGCTGTAGCCGAACTTCTGCACGTAATCCTGAATCGCCATCGAAACGTGTTTCGTCTCGTTGGGCATCATCGACGCCTTAATCCCCACGTACAACGATTGTTCAGTCACATCGAGCAACCGTTGAACGGCTGGCGCAATCTCGCCTACGCCCATCGTGAAGGCGGCATCTCCGACAAAGCCCTGATAGATGCAGCCGACATCCAAGCTGATGATGTCGCCCTCTTTGAGCGCCCGCTTGCCGGGAAGCCCATGCACCAGTTCATTGTTGATCGAAGCGTTGATCGTCCCAGGGTAGTCCGGCGCGTTTTGCTTGGGATAGCCCAGAAAGGCGGGGATACCACCGTGATCACGGACGACCATTTCCGCGATCTTGTCGAGTTCAGCCGTCGTTACACCCGGCTTGACCGCCTCACGCATCGCCTGATGCGCTTTCGCCACAATGCGCCCCGATTCGCGCATAAGAGCGATTTCTTCTGGCGTCTTGATGAAGACGCGGTCTCCACGCTGCATTTTGCCTGTATTGGTCATAATTACCCTGTAGTTAAAAGTGACAAGTTAAAAGCTCACCTTACGCAGATCGTTATTTCTGACCCCACCCCCGACCCCTCCCCGAATTCGAGGAGGGGAGGGGAGCAAGCAGACTCCTGTTTGCGCCCTCCCCTGAATTCGGGGGAGGGAGGCGAGCGTAGCGAGCGGGGTGGGGGTCAAACTGACACCCTGCATAAGGTGAGTTACGAATTAGCGCGAACGCGATCCAGCAGCGGGACGGCGGCTTCAAAGGCGGAGTCTGCGGCTTGCGCGAACGCGATACCGTTCTGTACGCTGCCTAGCATATTCCCCGCGCTACACGCGGACTGGAATTCACGCCAACCGTCACGCAAGGCGTTCAACCCGTTGTTGATCAGGGTGACAGCGCGGGCAAATTCGGGTGAAGTCTGCAAATCAATTTCGGGCAGTACCGTATACGTTTCAGGGATGCCGGGGCGTGATGCCGAACAGCCGTCGGTATCACCGGATGTTTGTACGTCTTGCCAGTAGCGCAGCAGCAGCGAACTTGCGCCGCGTGTTGAGGTCACGGTATCCACAATGGCGTACAGCGCGGGCAAATGCCTCGACGGGTTGGCATCACTTTCGCCAGAGAAATTCGGGACGGTAGGCACAATGGGATTGCCTTCAGGCAGCGGCGCGTCCAGTGTGGGTTGGACTTGCGGTGCTGCTGTCGCGGGTTCTCCGGTGGGGGGAATCGGCGTCTCTGTCGCCGGACGTGGCGTCGGTGGGATCGGTGTGGGTGTGGGCGCGTTCTCGATCATCGAGATCAACGCCGCATCTAGTTCGCCAATCGTGGTGATCGTCGGCACAAAGTCACGGTAAACCGCGCCCGCCGCTTCGCGTGTCAGCGGCGCTGCTCCAAAACATGCCTCATTGAAAATCGTTCTGGTCGTCACAAGGGAGTCGCGCACGCCGTTCATGCGATTAATCAGCGCGGCGAGGTCAGTATGAACGAGACTGTCTAAACTGGACAGCGCATTGATCGGCGGTGGGTCGTTGAAATAAGCGGTGCAGTCGAGATCACCGCCGTTGACCACCACGCCGACAAATTGACTTTGCAGGGTGTTTACATCATTGCGGATCGGCGTAAATTGACTTTGTACCTCGCGGGCAACCGTTACACGATCCCGCGCAAGGCTTGGAAACAGGGCGACCTTGATGTTATTGCTCACCAGATTAAGAGCGGCAAGCGCAACTAACGCCACCAGCAAGCCGAGGATTATGCGAATCCATCTGCCGACAGGGGCGCGAGTGCCAAGCTGACCTTCTTCTTCAACGTGGCGTAGTAGTTCAACAACTTCGGGTTCACGTCCGGCTTTCAGCGCCTTTTCGACGGCACGAAACATGCCAAGCGAGTACGCCGCCGCCCGCCGAACACTCCGGTTTGTGTCCTCGTGGTAAGCCTTAATGAGTCCGTCTACTGCTTCGCCCGCTGCCGCTTCACCCAGATAGTAGGCGGCGGCGCGACGGTCTGCGACACTGCCGTTCTCTAACTGGTCGAGCATTGCGTCGATCATTTGTTGGCGTTCTTGCTCGTCGATCATAGAATTTAACGGCATTCCCCACCCGGTTTTAAGCGGGTGGGGAATGCGGTACAGCCTCCTTGGTATAGGTGTAGCCATCTGCATGATGTACAAGGGTGAGATATTTAGGATGCACATCAAACCCGTTGAGCCGAAACAACGGACGGAAACGAATGGCAATCCGTCCACGATGCACCCCCGCATACTTGCCTGCCGGAATAACCGCTTTCACCACATCGCCCGTTTGAAAGCCGGCAAAGGACTTGGCGCGGGGAGCGTGGGCGTGTGGGAAACCAAAGGCGTCGGGACGACATCGCTGTCGCCGTCCATGCCCCATCGCTTTGATGTGCAGCACATCAGTCGGGTAGGCAAGGTAGACCTGTGCGCCACTTTCACCGACGCACGCCGCGTCAAGCCAATGCGTTTTAGGATAGCCCTGCTGAGTGCGGTTAAACTTGGTGCGTCCCCCTGTGCCTATTTCTAGCGGTAATCCCGTCGTTTGCAGTTTGCGGTAGAGCGTCCAGCGGGTTGCATTGACCGCTGCCGCATCCTTGAGCGGCAGTTGGGCGTGTTTCTGGAGGTTGGGATGCCCCCATTCTGCGGCGGTTTGCGTCCCTTTTGCCTGATTGCAGAGGTGACAAGCGAGAGTCAGGTTACTGACACGGTTCGACCCGCCGCGGGATTTGGGGATCATGTGTTCTACTTCTAAAGGAGTGCCTTTTGCACCGCAGTAGGCACATTGACGCCCCCACTTTTCCAGCAGATATTCACGGACTTCGTAACCCATCAATGCGCCTTGTTGATACTCCACACCGCTGATCTCAGCGTTTTGCAGCAATTGGGTGTCAAACTTAACCAGTTCTTGGGCAACTGCTGTCAATGGACAGCAGCGGCTTAAGCGACAAAACCACGTCCAGATATTCTCCACCCGACTCAGGAGTGACGGTGGCAGCCAGCCTTCGGGTCGGCGTCGATGGGCGTAGCGTGCCGGACGATAGCGGGTGTGGCGACCCCGCCGACCCCGCCGCAGCGCCCGCCGACGCTCAAGCGCCGCCTTGATCTGCTGCCCGCGATGTTCTACGACGGCTGCCCACAGCATCCGTTTGCCCCGCTGAAAGTCTGCAACCAAGGCGATTCCCGTCTGCTGGCTGCCGGGATCGACCTTGAAAGCGACAGGCTGTAGATCGCCCGCTGCACGCTCTGTCAAAAGGAGGGTGAAGGGATAGCGCCGAAAAACCACCGCTTTCCCTTTCCGTAATAATTCCCGCGCTCGTGCCGCAGAGCAGGGCATGAGCGATTGTCGATTTTTGTCTAGCACGAACACACATTGCATTGGATTACTCCAATATTCTCCGCTTGCGCGGGTCACGTTTGCCTCGTCAAAGTTATCTCGGCTTGTTCGGCTCAACACACTGGCTTAGACCCTCAGCCTGTTTAATGTTGAACGATAGAGCGACCGACTGGCACGCATCGGTAGGTATCATGACCGGGATAACGTAGCACCTTGCGGCACTCAGACTGGTCAACATGTGCATTTTCATGCTCCCAGTTTTAACCGGGGGTCGTTGACCTGTCTCCGGGTCCTAAAAGAGTCCCTTATAATCATAAGGCAACTCATGCGAGTGCGAAAGTAAGAAACCGCGTGGCGAAGGCGTCACGAGTCCAGCGTGGTCTTAGATGGACTTAAAACCCTGTCTAGGTCATGGTAGGTTAAAAAAGTCCTTAGTCGTCCGTTGGAGTCCCCAATGCTTACGCATCCTCTGTCTATTCCGCTTGATCGGGATAGCGAAGAACCGATTTATCGGCAGCTCATTCGGCATGTCCGCGCCCAAATCGAAAGCGGCTCACTTTCTGCGGGGACTCGTCTTCCCGCCAGTCGTGACCTTGCCCGCCAATTGAACATCAGCCGCATTAGCGTCGTCAATGCTTACGCTGAACTGCGTGCGGAAGGGTATTTGAGCGCCCATGCAGGACGAGGCACATTTGTATCAGGCGGGCGCGAAACGACGACAGCCAATGCTGCTCCCACCCCGCAGACGAATGGGCGTGCCAATGGACATACCGATATGGCAGGCAGCAATTCCTACCCTGACCGTTCGCTGCGTGAATTGATGAGAATGGCACGGCGGCATGGCGTGATCAATTTCAGCACAGGCGCTCCCCCGTCCGAATTTTTTCCGGTGTCACATCTGCGCGAGGCGCTTAACGCCGTGCTAGATCGTGACGGCTCAGACGCACTTGCTTATGAAGTGCCGGAAGGGTATGCGCCACTCCGCGCCAGTGTGCGCGATTACGTCAGCGCGTTGGGGATACGCTGTAGTTCCGAACACGTTTTGATCACCGGTGGCACGCAGCAAGCGATTGATCTGGTCGTCCAGTCGATCCTCTCCGAAGGTGATCTGCTGGTCACCGAAACGCCTACCTATGTCGGCATGATCGATATTGCCCGCACGCGCCGCGTCCGTCTGTTCGGCTTGGCGATGGACGATGACGGCATTCGGTTAGATATGCTTGAAAATGTCATTTTGGAACATCATCCCCGTTTAATTTATGTGATGCCTTCTTTCCAGAACCCAACCGGACGGGTGATGCCCCTGCACCGCCGCCGCCAACTGCTCAACTTGGCGCATGAGTATCACGTCCCCATTTTAGAGGACGGCGTGTATCACGAATTTCGGTTTGAGGGCGAGGCGTATCCCCCGCTCAAGGCGTTGGATGAACACGGAATCGTCATTCATGCCAGCGGATTCACCAAGAATTTACTGCCCGGTTTGCGAATCGGCTACTTGATCTCGGACGGCGTGCATCATGAACGGCTCGTGCGCGTCAAGCAAGCCGCCGATATTTCGACGCCGGGACTCAATCAGCGGGCGCTGCATTGGTTGTTAGAGCATGGGGTATTGGCGCTGCAAATGGAGCGCAATATCCGCGAACTGCGCCGCCGTCGTGATGTCGCGCTGGCAGCCGCACGCCGTTATCTCCCACCGGGGTCGAAGTGGGACAAGCCGCAAGGTGGACTCTATCT
>JBBQRJ010000102.1:0-12255 GCA_038214955.1 Aggregatilineales bacterium
TAGGTCAGAGGCGACGCTTGCCGGGGAACGCAAAATAATTTCCGGTGCGGCATAGAACAGCGTGCCGACAATGCCATCATCAGCCTCAAGATGCTCTCTTGCAATCGCAAGTCCAAAATCCAACACCTTGACCTGATCCTCCATGATCAAGACATTGCTTGGTTTCAGGTCGCGGTGCAAAATGCCACGCCGATGCAGATAGGTGAGGGCTTGCAAGAGTTGGATGAACAGTTCAACTTGCTCTGGGAGTGATTTCTGTTGGGCATAGGCAACAAAAGATTGAGCGTTTTCGAGCAGTTCAAGCGTAAAATACGGTTCTTCATCGAACCCGTAATCTAGCACGCTAATGATATTGGGGTGGCGCAGCGATGCTAATACTTTGAATTCTTGGGCAAGTGCGTAATGAAGCGCGTCGGTATGTCCGCTCGTTTTGGCATGGGCAACCGCAACCTGCTTGAGCGCAACGTACTGTCCCGTGAGCCGATCTAGGGCGCGGTAAACCGTCCCCATGCCGCCCTCGCCGAGTTTCTCTAACAAACGATAGCGATCCGCAATCGTTAGATCGCTTACTTCCAGCATGATCCCTACTGTTTTTACTGTTAGCAATGCGCCTCACGACTTTAAATCCATTTGCGAAAACATGCAATCTTTGAATTGTTGAATCGAGCAGATGTTTGTATTGGGGTCAGAGCGGGTGTGTAGGGGCGACCCCGTGTGGTCGCCCGTGCTTTTTATGGCGGGAGGGGACAACGAAGACGAGCAAACAGCAGTCTATTGTTATACATAACTCATTTTACGCAGGGTGTCCGTTTGACCCCCACCCCGCTCGCTGCGCTCGCCTCCCTCCCCCGAATTCAGGGCAGGGCGCAAACAGGAGTCTGCTTGTTCCCCTCCTCGAATTCGGGGAGGGGTCGGGGGTGGGGTCAGAAATAATGATCTGCGTAAGGTGAGATACATAAATCGAAACAATCTCATGCCAACGCTAAACCATAAGTTGCCTATAATGGGTAAGAAAACTATCATGAGGGAAAAGCCTGATGCTCAGAAATGCGGCGTTCTTACTCAGAGAAACGATCAGAGAATGGAATGAGGATGGCGCTACGCACATCGCGGCAGCACTGGCATATTACGCAATTTTCTCGCTGTCACCCCTTTTGATCATCATTGCGCTGCTGCTTGGTCTGGTGATGGATCAGCGCACGGTTCAATCCAGTTTAGTCGAGAATATTCAGCTTACGTTGGGGCAGCAAGCCGGTCAACTGCTTGGTTCCATGTTGGAACAGCGAACCGACGCCAGCGACTTTTTTGGCTCGTTAGTGTGGATTGTGATCATCATTTGGGGCGCGTCGGGTTTATTTACCCAATTGCAAATGGCGCTCAACAAGATTTGGGAAGTGAAGGCAAAACCGGGACGTTCGCCGTTCGTGATTGTTAAAGTGCGTTTGCAGTCCTTTCTTGTGGTCGCCCTTGCCGCTGTTGCCATGCTTGGCACTACGGTGATCAATACCGCGCTGAATGCCCGCCTCGAAACTGCTCAATCTGGCGATTACCTCACGCTTGCCGCTGACGGAACGGTCATCCCGGAGACGACTTCCCCTCTACCTCTGGGCAGCGTATTACCTATTCGAGTCGCTCAATTCGTCATTACCTTAAGCGTGATCACTTTTCTGATCGTCCTCGTGTTTCAAGTGCTGCCCGACATCGACATCAGTTGGAAAGACGTGATCGTTGGGTCGGCATTTACCGCGCTTCTGCTCTATTTGGGGCAGTTTGCGGTAGGCTTGTACTTGTCGCGCACCAATGTGGGATCAGTATTTGGCGCGGCGGGGTCGCTGACGGTCATCCTCGTGTGGATTTACTACTCCGCGCAAATTTTGCTGTTCGGCGCAGAATTTACCGAAGTGTGGGCGCGGCATCATGGCTCGCATATTCGACCCGACGCTGATGCTGTATGGGAGAACGAACACAAAGCCGAACGTGAAGCAAACCGCGTGCGAAAGCCGCAGCCAAAAGGGTAGCTGAATATAGAGGAAACACTGAGATTGTTGTCATTTGTGGGTACACTGTTAAGGATTATCCCTCAATATTGTGAAAATAGGGTCTTTTGATAGAATAATATTGATTCTAATGTTTTTGAGGGGTGGTATGCCGCCTACATTGATTGAAGTTACCCAGCGATATTGGCTGCGAGATAAACTTGGAGAAGGGGGCATGGGCGAAGTCTATGCCGCTTTTGATCGCCTCACCGGGACAAATGTCGCGCTCAAACGGGTACTCGTCTCACCACAAAATCTGCTCCATAGCGCACCAAACGCTGAAAGTGTGGACTTGCGCCGCGTCCTCGCTAACGAGTTTCGAGTGTTAGCCTCGCTGCGTCACCCGCATATCATCAGCGTGCTAGATTACGGCTTTGACGCCGAGCGTTTTCCCTACTACACCATGACACTGTTAGAAAAGCCGCGCACCATCATTGAGTCGGGACAGACATTCACCCTGCAAGAGAGCATCAATACCTTTGCCCAGATGCTGCAAGCCCTCGCCTACTTGCATCGACGTGGCATTTTACATCGTGATCTGAAACCGGGTAATGTCTTAATTGACCTGAACGATTCGGTCAAACTGCTCGATTTTGGGCTGGCAACGCAGGAAAATACACGCGGATCAACCGGTACGCTGGCGTATATGCCGCCAGAGATCATCCAGCAAGGCGCTGCGACTCGTCAAAGCGATTTATATTCGCTTGGCATTGTCGCCTATGAGTTATTCGCAAAACGCTACCCATTTGATGCACAGGCTCCAGCAGAATTACTTGAACAACTCATGTTACAAACGCCTGATATGGACGCCATTCCAGACAGCGTGAGTCCTATCATTACGCGCTTACTGATGAAAGACCCTGCGGATCGCTATGGAGATGCTGAAGCGGTACTCGCAGATTTAGCGGCGATGACAGGTGGCGCGATCAACATTGAAGACGCCACCGTGCGCGAGAGTTATTTGCAGGGGGCAAGTTTTGTCGGGCGGGAACGCGAACTAAACCTGTTGATTCAGCAGCTTGACCAGATCATCACCGCAGCAGAATCAAATCTACGCGCTGGTGGTGCAGGTTTTTTGATCGGCGGCGAATCGGGTGCGGGGAAATCGCGCTTGTTAGACGAACTGCGTACCCATGCGCTCTTGATCGGGGCGCTGGTGCTGCGCGGGCAGTGTGTCGCGGAAAGCGGTCAACCCTTCCAAATGTGGCGCGACGTGATGCGGCGGCTCCTGCTCGAAAACGAAGTGAGCGATCTTGAAGCCAGCATCTTGCGCGAAATCGTGCCGGATATTTCCGAATTGTTGCAGCGGGAAGTGCTGCCAGTCCCGCCGTTAACAGCGATTTCTGCTCAAAACCGTCTTGTTGAAACTATTTTAGCGGTTTTCCGTCGCCAAACGCAGCCCATCGTCTTGATCTTAGAAGACTTGCATTGGGGGTTAGAGAGTCTCATCCCCTTGCGGCGGTTGGCGGGCTTGTGCAAAGACCTTCCCTTGCTCATCGTTGGGAGCTATCGAAACGACGAAGCACCCACTTTACCGACTCAGCTTCCCGAAATGCACAACCTTTCACTTGGACGATTGACGCATCAGGAAATTGCGGATCTCAGCCGGGCGATGATCGGCGCGACGGGCGAACATCAATATCTGGTTGAGTACCTGCACAAAAAGAGTGAAGGTAATGTGTTGTTCCTCGTAGAGGTCATCCGGGCGCTGGCAGAGGACGCCGGAAATTTACGCAGTATCAGCACCATGTCTACTTTGCCCGAACAGGTGATAGCGGGTGGAATTGAGCGCATCATCACTCGCCGCTTAAAACGACTGCCCATCGAAGCCACGCCAACGCTCCAACTAGCGGCAGTTGCCGGGCGCGACATCGACGAAAGATTGATCTACTGGTTGGTAGGCGAAGATGCGGATCGCTGGTTACAGGCGGGCATGGACGCGGCTATCCTTGAAGTGGTAGATGCGAAACTACGCTTCGCCCATGATCGTCTGCGTGACGCAGTGATCAGCATGATCCCTAACTCTGTTATGCCGCAGTATCACCAGAGCATTGCCGAAGGCTTAGAGATGCTGTACCCCGACAATGACAATCTTGTCACTGTTTTGTATGATCACTGGCGATTCGCGGGTAATTCTGAAAAAGAAGCCTACTATGCTGTGATGGTGATGGAACAGCGTATGCTGCTTGGCATTCTGAATGAAGCCAGTAAGATGCTCGACAAGGTATTGTTGTTGCAGCCTCAAGAACCGCAGCTTCAACTCAAGTTTTACTGTTTAGCGGGAGAAACCTACTTCGATCTTGGTAAATCTCAGCTCAGCAGCGCGGCTTACACAAATGCGCTGCGTTTGGCACAGCAGTTGAACCAGCCAGAAATCGCCGGAATTGCCTTAGAAGGATTAGGCAACGCGGCGCAGACTTCGAGTGATTTTGATGGTGCATTGGTCTGGTTTGAAAAAAGTTTGAAACTTCGACGTGAGATTGGCGATGTGCGCGGTATTGCCAGTGCGCTTCACGTCATCAGCATCACCAAACGGATGCTCGGTGATTACGATGTGTCGGGCAAGGCACTGGAAGAAAGCCTAGCCCTGCGACGCCAGCTCGACGAACCGCGTGGTTTAAGCGACAGCCTCTATCAAATCAGCGTGCGTGCGCGTAATAAGGGCAGCTATACAGAAGCTATCGACTATTTGAAGGAAAGCCTTGACTTGCGTCGCCGCACGGGAGATGCGCGTGGTCTAGGGGATGACCTCATCAACTTAGGCATCTGCTATACCCTTACCGGGCAATATGAGTTGGCGAGTCAAACCCTGTTCGAGAGTCTCACGCTTCGTAGAGCGATGGATAATCAACGCGGGGAGGCAAGTTGTCACAACGCAATAGGTGAGCTTAATCTTATTCGGGGGCAGGCGGGAATCGCCCTTCGACATTTCGGTCTCTCGCTGGATATTTGGCAGGATAAAGCGGATCGCTGGAATATCGCCAATTGTCACGCGAGTGTCGGTTATGCACAGGCGCGGGCGCGGGAAGTTTATTCTGCTCGCCATCATCTTCACGAGGGGCTAGAAATTTCCCAACGCATTTCGGCGCTCTTCATCGTCTTGAAATCGCTCATTGGTTGGGCGCAGCTTAAACTGCACGAACAGCAAGATTACCAAGCGGCGATCTTGCTTGGCGCTGTAGATCACCATCCCGCCATGACTGCCCAACTGCGGCAAGTTTACTTTGACCCGGTTATCGAAAAGCTAGATTTGACCCGGTATGCCGCCGAATACGAAATGGGCGCAACATCGGATTTACAAGGTCTTATCAAATTGACTCTCACCCAAGCCAAGCAGTATTTCTAAAACAGGAGGATTGACCTAGCCCTGTGCGATGATTATCTCAATTTCATCCTTGTGTGGGGCGCTGGCAGCCCCGCCGTAACCGAGTGTTGATAAACCACCGCAGATATTTCCCCACCTCAAACAGGTGATCGCGTCATAGCCCGCGAGTTGAGCGGCGAGAAACCCCGCGTTGAACACATCCCCTGCGCCTGTTGTATCCACTGGCGTCACCGAAAGGGCGGGGGCGTGCAGCATCGTTGATTCTTCCCACAGGAATGACCCATTTGCACCGTCTTTCATCACCAATCGCGGGACAATCGCCCCCAATTCCGCCGCCGCTTGACTCAGCGACTCAGTTTCTGTTAAACGCATGGCTTCGGATGCGTTCGGCATGAACAGGTTAAGCTGACTCAGCGTTTCGCGCACAAGCGGCAGATTTAGCGTGTGCGGGCGGTGCTGGCAGTCCATTGATACCGTGATCCCACGTTCGCGCCACCGCTTGATCAAATCGGGCAGTCGTTCGTCTATCAGCAAGCCGGGAAAATGCACATGCCGACACCTCACCTCTGCGAGTTGTTTTTCGAGCAGGGGGATGAGGTCAGCTTGCGGATCAACATAGGTGATGAAGGCGCGATCCGTCGGGTAAGACAGCGCGGCGGTCAACCGCCTGAACGGTTCATCTCGATGTTCCACCAGCGACAGATCGATCCCTTCACCCTCTAACCAATCGCTGACATAACGGCTGGCAAAATCATTCCCCACGACCCCGATCCAGCCCGCCTTGACATTCAGCCGATTCAACGCCACCATCGTATTGATCGCGCCGCCGCCGGGGACGACTTCCATTCCCTGAGCGTAAATCTCCGTTCCCGGCGCGGGTATTTCGCGCATCCCCGTGAAAATCAGGTCACAAAAGTAATGACCGGGAATCAGAATGTCAAACTCGCCCCGTCTTTCCTTCTCCCCCTCTCCGTTCGGAGAGGGGGTTGGGGGGTGAGGTTGCTTTTCTGTAGGTTCACCCACTCGCAGAGAGGGGGTTGGGGGGTGAGGCTGCTTTTCCCTGGTGGCGAGATTGTTTGCTCCCCTCCCTGAATTCGGGGTGGGGTTGGGGGGTGGGGTCTTCACGTCCATTCCCCAACCAAATCCCGATGCGCTTCCAGATACGCATTGACCAGCTTTTCCGCCAGCGGGTACGAACCGATCAGCGGGTGAACCGTCAGCGCCTCAACCGCGAGGTCTTTTGAACGTCCGAGAATCGCCTGTGCAGCCAGTCGTTCATATTGCTTGACATCACGCATCAGCAGATATTGCGGTTCGGGGATTGCGCCGATCTTGATCGGACGCACGCCGGATCGGTCAATCCAGCAGCTTACCTCAACAATATCATCGTCGCGCATCCCGTCGATGCTGCCGTTGTTGGGGACGTTCAAACCCGTGTATTGCGGTGTATTGGTCGCAATCGCTTCGATGCAGCCCAACGCCACTGCCGCGTAACCTTCCTCATCCTCTGCAACAGGCGGCAGCTTGACTCGATCCGTCCCGCCTCGCGTGTGTGCCATGTAAGTAGCGCCGCGCTGACCCATCACCCTATGCCAGACTTCGAGCGCCGCTTCGGGAGTCTCTGCCGCTTCTAACTGGCGCAGTAAGTCCGCCGTCAAGCGCATGACTTCTTCGCCGCGTGTTTCGCGTTTCGCCAGCAGTGCCGCTAAAGCCTCGTCACGGTGATAGAAGTAATGCAAATACTCGTTGAGAAACGTTCCCATCCAGCGCCGCAAACCGGGCGCGAAACTCGCCATGTGCGTGGCGTTGACGAAATTCTCATCGTTGAGCAAACCGGGCAGCACTTCCTCGCCTTTGCCGCCGTTCCCATCGATCTGCACTGAACGAGTCCACGACAGATGATTTAGCCCGTAAACCTCGTGAAACACGCGCTTGAGCGGAATCCCCATCGTTCGGCTGACGGCGTGCTGTGCGCCGTTCGCACTATCGCAAATCCCGATCACCCGCTCAATCCCCGCGTAATGCAATCCCTGTGCGACCAACCCCGCCGGATTGGTGAAATTGTATATCCACGCATTCGGAGCGCCTATTTCAGCCGTGAGACGCGCATAATCGAGAATGGCGGGCAAACTTCGCATCGCCATCGCAAATCCACCCGCGCCCGTCGTCTCTTGACCTAGTACGCCGTGCTGAAACGCGATCCGTTCATCAAGGGCGCGACCCTCCTCCAAACCGGGACGAATCGATGTGATGACATGCGAGGCATCACGGATCGCCTCACGCGCATCAGTCGTTAAGACCAATTTGAATTTAGCACCATTCTGCGCTGCCAATGTATCGCACAACCCGCCGATCAACTCTAGTTTTTCTGGCGCATTATCCATGAGCCACACTTCTTGTAAATCGAGCTTTGCCGCACGACGAACGAGCGACGGGATTAAACGGGGAGTACGAACACTTCCCCCGCCAATAATCGTAAGTTTCATGTAATCTCCGATCTGTATTTTTTGTAGGGACAAGGCACGGCCTTGTCCCTACAAAGATTGAGTCCAATCAGTTGACACCGCTTATAACACTCGATACACTCGATTTCAAGTCAGATGGAACATGAGTGAGCCTAATGGATCGCAGCAAAGCAGGTTTGATGTGTTGTCCAAGTATTCGCCCAAGACGTTATTAAGTTTCTTCTGGCTGTGCGTTTAAGGTGTGTATCGACGCCGCGAGGGAACGACCTTCGAGGCGTTTTTATTTTCAGATAAGACAAGAGGTTGCTAATGAACTTGCTCAAACACGGTCTTAAGTTCTTCTTGCTTCTCGTGTTGGTTCTTCCGCTGGCAATTTCGGCGCAAGACAGCACGATCACGGTTGCATTTGCGGAAGCACAGCCCGGCACGCTTGACCCCGCCGCCGCCGCCAATGCAGATGAATTTCTCGTCCTTCGCAATGTTTACGAAGGCTTGATCGGTTACGATCCGCAGACGCTTGAACCCGTTCCCGCGCTGGCTGAAAGCTGGACAGTCTCAGAAGATGGCAAGGTCTACACCTTCACGCTGCGCGACGGAGTCACCTTCTCTGATGGCAGCACGCTCGATGCGGCAGACGTGAAATACACGTTTGATCGCCTTGCTGACCGTGATACGGGGCTTTCCTACACCGCCGGTTTGATCCTTAGCAATGTCGTAGGTTGGGCAGATGTGCGCCCGCCGAATCCGACGGTTGCTGAAGGGACGCCCACGCCCGAACCCATTGTCCCCGCCGAATCGATCAGCGGTGTTGAAGTTATTGACGAAAGCACCGTTCAAATTACGCTGGCGAGTCCTGCCTCGACCTTTCTCAGCCGTTTGACGCTCCCCGGCGGATTCATCATCCCCGAAGGGTCGGGCGAAACGACTGACTTTGCCACCAGTTCGGTTGGCACAGGCGCGTACATGCTCACTGAAAACACGCCAGCGGAACAGGTCGTTTTGACTGCCAACGCTAACTATTGGGGCGGCGCACCGGAAGTCCAACAGGTGACGATCCGCGTCATCCCTGAACAATCCGTCCAATTGATCGAATTTGAAGCGGGCAACCTCGACATCGTGCGCGTGCCGCAAGCCGATTTGCAGCGCGTTCAGGGTGATGCAACCCTGTCCGGGCAGTACATCGAAATTCCTACGCTGTCCACTTTCCATTTGCGCGTCAACCTGAACGATCCTGTCATGGGTGATCCGCTGGTTCGTCGTGCCTTCTCAATGGCAATTGACCGTCAAGCGATCATTGATAGTGTGCTGCAAGGGCAGGGCGTCCCCGCTGATGGTTTGTATCCTCCCGGTTTGAGTGCTTTTGATCCCGCGTCTGACCCGTTCCCCTACGATCCCGAAGCTGCACGTGCTTTGCTGGCAGAAGCGGGCTACCCGAACGGTGTTGATGTAACCTTGCGTACTGGTCAAATTGAAACCGAAGTGCGCGTGCTGAACGCTATCGCGCAAACTGCCGCACCCGCCGGTTTCAATGTCACCGTCAATTCGACGGAACGTTCGCTGTGGGATGCAGATCGCGGCGCGTGCAATATGCAAGCGGGCAGCATTGCATGGGGGTTAGACTACCCCGATCCTGAAAATGTCGCGGCATTGGTGCTGGCAGGATCATCAGCATCGCGCACCAACTGCGGCTACGGCACATATGAAGGGGTAGATCAGGTTCAGGCACTGTTCACACAAGGGTTGGCGCAAGCCCCCGGTGATGAACGTATCGCTACGTTCCGCGCACTGGAACAACTCGCCGTCAGTGAATTGGCGACGGTCATTCCGGTCTATCACGGCGCGTCCTCCTATTTGATCAACCCACGTATCGGCGGCGCTCCACTCGATAATCAGGCTGCGATGCGCTTTGCCAACATTACATTAGGTGGCATGTAGTTTCAACAATTCGTGTCGGGGAGAGGTTCGCCTTTCCCCGACCCAGTCCCACGAAGATCACCACTTCTAGTCTTTGGCGAAATGAATAATTTATGGTTCGTTATTTCGTAGGTCGATTAGCCCAACTGATTCCCACCGTGTTCGGTATCGTCACGGTGGTCTTTTTGTTGATGCGCGTCCTTCCCGGCGATCCCGCGCTGGTGCTGGCGGGCTTCCGTGATGACGCCGAAACGGTTCAAACCTTGCGGGCGCAGCTTAAACTGGACGAGCCAATTTTGAATCAATATGTCGCCTTCATGAGCGATTTAACACGCGGTGATCTAGGCGTCAGTTTCGCGCAGCGCCGACCCGTCACCAGCTTGATCGCGCAGACGTTCCCCAATACGGCAGTTCTCGCCATCAGTGCAATGGGGATCGCCGTGTCGCTTGGCATTCCGCTGGGGATCATTTCCGCGCTGCGGCGCAATTCGGTGTGGGACTTTCTCTCGCGTTTCGTCGCGTTGATCGGCGTGTCGATTCCGATCTTCTGGTTGGGCATTCAACTGCAAATCCTGTTCGGGTTGCAGTTAGCAATTCTTCCCGTCAGCGGTGTTGGCTTTGACGAACATTTGATTTTGCCCGCCGTCTCTGCCAGCATGGGCATGTTGGCGCTCATGACTCGCATGACACGCTCCAGCTTGCTAGATGTACTCAAGCAGGATTATGTCCGCACCGCCCGCAGCAAAGGCTTGCATTCGCGCCGTGTGATTCTGCTTCACGCGCTAAAAAACGCTTTTTTACCCGTCCTCACGGTTTGGGGGACGAGTTTCGCGGGCTTACTGAGTGGGACGTTGCTCGTCGAGTTCATTTTTAGCTGGCCCGGTATGGGACGCTTGCTGGTGCAGTCGATTAGCGCCCGTGATTATCCGATGGTGCAGGGAATCGTGATCGTGTTCGCGCTCACCTACGCAGTCATGAGTCTGATCATCGACATGATCTATCCGCTGCTCGACTCAAGGATCAGTCATGGTTGAGATCGCGCCCGTTCAACTCAACGAATCGCACTCCCCACGCTGGAAAGCCACGCGCCGATTTCTCGCTAACCCGTCCGCCATGATCGGCTTGGTGCTGGTGATCATGGCGCTGTTGTGCGCCCTATTTGCCGCGCAAATCGCAACTTATAATCCGATTCGCGGTGATCTACGTGCCTATGTGCAGCCCCCTTCACTGGAGCATATTTTCGGGACGGATGACATCGGGCGCGACATCTTTTCGCGGGTGATCTACGGTTCGCGCATTTCGCTCAAGATCGCGCTGTTGACGCAAACGGCGACGCTTTCAATCGGGTTGATGTTTGGCTTGATCACGGGCTTTTACGGTGGGTGGATTGATATACTCATCATGCGTACCGTTGACATCATCATGTCGTTTCCGCTGCTGATCATCGCCATCGCCTTGATCAGCGCGTTAGGCGCGAACGAGAACAACATCATTTTCGCGCTGGCGTTCGTCTCGTGGCCCTTTGTCACCCGCTTGGTTCGTTCGCAGGTGCTGTCGGTGAAAGAGATGGAATACATCACCGCAGCGCGGAGTTTGGGCGCAAGTGACCTTACGATCATGTTCCGGCACATTCTGCCCAACATCCTCACGCCGTTGATTGTGTACGCGACGTTGGGCATCGGCGGCACGATTCTTTCAGAGGCGGCACTGAGTTTCATCGGCTTGGGTGGGGCAGATCAAGCCGCGCCCAGTTGGGGTAAAATGCTCACCGAAAGCCGCGCTTTCATTCGTTCCGCGTGGTGGATGCCTTTTTATCCCGGTATGGCAATCTTGTTCACCGTCTTAGGCTTTAATCTGCTTGGGGATGGTCTGCGTGACATTCTTGATGTGCGCGAGTAATTTCTATCGTTTGGGAATTATTCGCGTACCATAACGACACTATGCTTGGGGTATCTGTGAGGAAATGACGTTATGAATATCTTGGCAATTGGCGCACATGGCGACGATCTAGAAATGTTTTGTGGCGGAACGCTGGCACTCTACGCGCAGCGCGGCGATAACGTGACCATGTGCGTTGTGACGGATGGACGCGGACGCCCGAAGGGGGATCCCGACCAGATTGCCGCCATTCGCAAGGCAGAAGCGCAAGCCTCCGCCGATGTGATCGGCGCTCGTCTGGTATGGTTAGCCATTCCCGATGGCAGCCTGTGGTTTGACGAACCTACGCGCCATTTGTTCATCGAGACGATCCGCGAAGCACAGCCCGACGTAATGATTACGCACCCGCCGGAAGACTATCACCCCGATCACAAGACCACCAGCCGCCTTGTCATGGACGCCGCGCAAATCGCACGCACGGCGAATTACCCCTCGAAATTTGAGCCTCACCGTGTCACCATGCCGATTGCTTTCATGGACGCTGAACGCGGCGTCGATTTTCTCCCCGAAGACTATGTAGACATCAGCGCCGTGTGGGACACCAAGTTAAAAATGCTTATGCAGCACAAAAGTCAGT
>JBBQRJ010000103.1:0-12230 GCA_038214955.1 Aggregatilineales bacterium
AACGCGATTTTGCGTGAGGAATGCTTGTCGGAGTTTACCCTGTAAGCGGGCGTATAACTCTGCGAAAGCGTTTGACCGATGACCGATCATCCATTGGGCTTGCGCGTCCAGAATTTCGGGACGCACTTCGACGGGACCCGGGATGACGAGGTACTTATGCTTCTCAGTTCGCATGATAATCCTTACACTTGTGAAGGGCGGTACAGACGGAATTGTAACTTACCCGTCTATTCCATACAATAACCGTCCTTTACTACCCTAGGGCAAACGCATCAAAATTTCTGGGAGTTCATCAAGGGTCAACAATGCTCGTAGGGGAGGGGCAATGTCCCCTCCCGCCATAAAAAGCACGGGCGACCACACGGGGTCGCTCCTACACGTCCGCTCTGACCTCGATACAAATACCCGCTTGATTGTAACTACTCAGGTAGGCGGTTTCCCCCTCGTATTGACGGATGTCGGCATTGCGGTGCTGGCTGCCTTTTCCTCAGTGTTTCGAGAGTAACTGACCTGCCTTGCTAGTTCTTCTCTCAAATGTGACCTGAGTAGTTACGGACGCCATGTATGGCGTCCCTACGAACCGACTCTTGTAGGGATGCGATTTATCACGTCCGCAAACTATTTTCGTAAGCATTCTATTCTCCTTGAGGCATGATATACTGCAATTACTCACACGTTTGCTGCTAAGTTCATGCCTATGAGCCAAAATTCTATCTCTGCCCCTGAGGGTTACACCTACGGCGGCGCATTATTTGGCGATTTTGACTCGCTCCCCACATGGCGCTGGTTGGTGATCGGCAACCTGTGGGCGCTTGCGCCGCTTGCCGCCGCTGTGGGGTTGTTGTGGCTGCCGTATCAACTGTATGTTGCGTTCGGTGCGCCGTTGAAATTATTCGCTGATCCGCAACTGCCGACACTCGCGCTGTGGATCATTGGCGCTGTGGTGGTCGTCACGTCGATGGGGGTGCATGAGGGCATACACGGGTTGGTCTTATGGCTGCGCGGCTGCCCCCCGCGATTCAGTGTGGCAGGTGGCTATCTGTTTGCGACGATCCGCGAAGGACAGTACCTCACCAGAACCGACTATTTGCTGATGGTGTTAGCGCCTATCGTGAGCATGACGTTGGGCGGCGGCGTGCTGTTGGTTCTGCTGCCTGTTTCGTTGGGACAAATCGTGCTGGTCGCGCTGCTGCTCAATGCGGCGGCGTCTGTTGGCGATTTAGCAGTGGCGGGTCGTGTGCGTTCAAAACCTGC
Organism: Aggregatilineales bacterium; assembly: GCA_038214955.1. Classification (GTDB taxonomy): domain Bacteria; phylum Chloroflexota; class Anaerolineae; order Aggregatilineales; family Phototrophicaceae; genus Flexifilum. Next base: position 1,255 of record JBBQRJ010000103.1, read on the forward strand.
TGGAACGCTGTTCGCAGACATCAACGGGATTCAATATTTCGTCTTCGCGTCGTCAAGAGAAAAAGAAATTGACCTGTTAAAGAATCTATGATATATTGACAGAAATAAGCGGGCTTTTTACCGCACCTGCATCCCAAACCACAGCATTTGAATTGAACCACATCCGTCCGTTCTCATTGGTGAACGGCGTTAACGCACTTTGTATGTCTATAGTCTCCTCACGACAGTAACAGGGAAAATCTAAACACGATGGTCGATATTGCTCATCTCGAACCCAAAACGCTAGACGATTTGCGACAGCTTGCGCGTGAAGCCAGTATCACGGGCTACAGTCGCATGAAAAAACAAGACCTCATGCTCGCTTTATTGCGAGATCATGCTGAAAAACAAGGCTACAAACTGCGAGGCGGTGTCCTCGAAATCGTAGATGATGGCATCGGCTTTCTACGCGCAGAAAAATATCTGCCGGGTCCCGAAGACATTTATGTCAGCCAGACGCAGATAAAACGCTTTAATCTGCGAACCGGTGACATGGTGGTCGGGCAGGTACGAGCGCCAAAGGACTCCGAAAAATACTACGGTCTCCTCCGCGTCGAATCAGTCAACGGACAGAACCCCGAAGAAGCTAAAAATCGCGCTAATTTTGAAGACCTGACCCCCATTTTCCCGCTTGAACGCTTTGATCTTGAAACCAACGGACGTACCCTTTCAACCCGACTGATCAACTTGATTGCTCCCATCGGGCGCGGTCAGCGTGGTTTGATTGTGTCGCCAGCCAAAGCGGGTAAAACGACGGTCCTCAAAGAAATTGCCAACTCCATTAGCCATAACTATCCTGATGTCCACTTGATGATCGCGCTCATTGGTGAGCGTCCCGAAGAAGTGACGGATATGGATCGCTCGGTAGATGCAGAAGTGATCGCTTCTACGTTCGATGATCCGGTACAACATCATGTGCGCGTGGCAGAAATGGCGCTCAACCGTGCGAAACGATTGGTCGAAATTAAGCGGCATGTGGTCGTTCTGCTCGACAGCATCACCCGTTTGACCCGCGCTTATAACCTCGTTGTGCCGCCAAGTGGTCGCACGCTCACCGGTGGTCTTGATCCGTCGGCGATTCACCCCCCCAAGCGATTTTACGGCGCGGCGCGTAATGTTGAAGAAGGCGGCAGCCTGACGATCATTGCGACGTGCTTGACGAATACGGGCAGCAAAATGGACGATGCCATTTACGAGGAATTCAAGGGTACAGGAAATATGGAACTGCACCTGAGCCGTAAACTGCAAGAGCGGCGCGTCTTCCCCGCATTCGATATTGAACAATCATCGACGCGGCGCGAAGAACTGCTGCTGGGTCCTGATGTGTTGCAGCGCGTATACACGCTCCGACGCATGTGGGGACACCTTGCCGAAGACCCCGATCTGGGACAGGCGGGCGCAACCGAACAGCTTCTCAACCAACTGCGTACCACCGATTCCAACGAGGAATTCTTGAACACGCTCCCCGGTGGCGATACCTCCAATAACAGCCGCAACAATCGCTTCTAAAATCAACGCACGATACGCTCATTACTCCCCTCTAAACGAGGGGGTTTTCATTTACATCATCGGTGACCTTAAAACATTACTCATCTGGCACACGTATACTCATGCATATAATAAGGAGTCTGACTCATGTTTTGGGGATCGTGGTCATCCGGGCGTGGTTGGCGGGGCGGTTTCTCGATATTTTTGGGAATGATGCTCATCATTGGGCTGATGTCGCTGATCGGTGGGGGACGCGGATTCACATGGATTTGGTGGTTTATCCTGCCAACGCTGATCTTTAGCGTTTTGCCTTCTGTGATTCGCAGCTTAAATCGCAACGCCGACATCGAAAAGCGTAAGCATGATAACGACGATCTATCCATGTATGAAGAAAAACCGAAGCGCGAACCTCAATATATGTTAGGGGACGATGGCGAATTAATCGAAGTACAACCTGACGACGAGAAGCCGAAACGTGTGGATTACCTGTAATCTTCAGAGGGGCAGTCGATAGACCGCCCCCTTCTAGAAAATGGATACATGCTTCATGAGAAACTATCTGAAGTATAATTATAAGCATTATTCAACGCGCTTACACTTTCTGTAATCGATCATACATCTGTGGCTAAGGATTAATCATATTGACACTTTCTGATCAAAGTTTTTCCCTCTACGATGTTGTAGACTGGCGTACCATCTACAACATCTTCACCGAGCGCCGCGCTTTACTGGCGAGTTGGTGCAGAACCATAGAACTAGCAGTTATCGAGCGTTCGCTCGATACCGAAATTTACGCGGGTTTCCAGCAAATGCGTTACCTTGCCCCTGTGCTGCCGCGTTATCAAAAGATGAGCCTCATTACGAACTCAATCTGGGTGTTTGGTCAGCAAGGCGAACAAGACCCGCCTATGGACGGACTTAACGGGGTGGTTTTGCAAAATGACGATCAATTGATCAAAGAGTGGTTTCTGGTCGTGAATCATCCTAAATATGCCCGCGCACTCGTCGCCCAAGAGACGAGCAAACCGGGGACTCCTCATTCCAAGCGCGTGTTTCGCGGACTCCTCACCAGCGATCAAGCACAGGTCGCTCGCTTTGCCACCTTGCTCAAAGAGCGCGTTTCTACCTTGAAAGAGGTATAAGCGCGAACATTCTAGACACTAAAGGCAGATCAGTTTCCGGCTTTAGTGTCTGCCAATTTGAATGCAACTTTTCGGCAGTTTCATCGTATTAACCCTTAGCGACGAACGGTGGGGTATAATCTGGTGGTTAGCAGTCGAAAAGCCGGAGTCATGGGCATGAGTTCGCTTGATGGTCAAACGCTCGGTCAATATCGTGTGATCGGGCAAATGGGGCAAGGGGGAATGGCGACGGTTTTCAAAGCCTACCATCCCCGGTTGGATCGCTTTGTGGCGATCAAAATGATGCACCAGGCATTCTTAGAAGACAAGAACTTTCACGCCCGCTTCGAGCGTGAAGCGCAGATTGTGGCGCGGCTCGATCACCCACATGTCGTCCCCGTGTTCGACTTTGCCGACTTTGAGGGGCGCCCCTATTTAGTCATGAAGTACATCGAAGGGCGCACGCTCAAGAGTTTGCTTGACGAACACCCGCTGTCGATGAACGATATTATGCGTGTTATGCCGCCTATCGCAGAGGCGCTCGATTACGCACATCGTCAAGGCGTGCTGCACCGCGATATTAAGCCTTCCAACATTATCTTAGATGTGAATGGGACTCCCTACCTGACCGATTTTGGTCTGGCACGCATGGCGCAGTTGGGCGAAAGCACACTCAGCCATGATATGCTGCTTGGCACGCCGCATTATATTTCACCTGAACAGGCGATGGGCAGTCGGGACCTCGACAACCGCACCGATATTTACTCGCTCGGCGTTGTGATGTATGAACTCGTGGTCGGACGTGTGCCGTTTAGCGCGGACACGCCGTTTGCGATCATTCATGATCACATTTACCGGGAACTCCCCGCGCCGGATAAAGTCAACCCGGAGATCACGCCAGAAGTTTCCGCCGTGCTTGAAAAGGCGCTGTCAAAATCCCCGTCGGATCGTCATAACAGCGCCGCTGAAATGATCAGCGCGTTCAAAAGCGCCGTTGATGCCTCGAATATGCAGGTGTTGAACCCTGACCGGGTAAGCATTGCGGTGGATTCGCTGTTGGAAATGCGCCGCGCCGAGGATAGTCAAACCGAAGTATTGAGCAATGTTGGCAAGCCCAAGCGTGATTTTGCGCCCGTCCCCAGCGTACAGCCGCCGCGCCCTTACGCCCCCCAGAACCCGCGTGTCGTCGTAGAAAAATCATTCGATTTTGCCGAAGCGGGCAAAGTGTTAGGGCAAGCGGGCGAAGCGATCCACGATGCTTTTGAAAGTTGGAGCAGCAAGAACGTTGATTATGAACTTGCGCCCTATGAAGATGAAAGTATGTTACGCAAACGCATCGAGGCGCGTTTCAAGAAAAGCACTGAATTCATGGGACATCTCGCCGCGTATGTGGTGATCAACATTGTCTTATGGGTGATCTTCAATAGCACCAATCATTTTGCATTCATTGACGATGGTCTTGAATTCCGTCAGTGGATGGCGTTTCCGTGGATGATGATCGTCTCGCTTGGATGGGGTTCGGGATTAGTAGCCCATTTCTTTGATACGTATTTCCAGACGGGCAAGCGCGACGAACGGCGCTATCAAGCGATTCGCACAGAACTCCGCCGTTTGTATGGTGAGGATTGGAGCGATGTGGATCGGCGTGAATTAAAGAAGGTGCGCCGCCGCGTGGAGAAACCGTTCAAGAAGCGAGCAGAGTTTTTCCAGCATTTTGGCGTCTACATCATGATCAACGCGATGCTGTGGTTGATCTTCCTGTTAGGCAGCGGCTTGCCCGATGTCGGTGAAGCGATGCAAGGTTTCCCGTGGCCCGTGCTTGTATCGTTGGGATGGGGCATGGGTCTGGTAGCGAACTTCTTTGAAATGGTCACGGCAGATGGGCGTGAACGTGCCATTCAGCGTGCTATTGATCGTGAGTACAGCGAGAAGCGCAAAAACAATACATTGGGTGCAGGGGAATCGCTGCGCGTGCGTTTGACCGCCGATGGCGAACTGACAGACAGCATGGTTGTAGAGTGGGAAGACGAAGAAAAACCCAAACGTTCACAGCGCCGGGAAAATCGCCGCTAACAACCGTTTTCACAACGATACACCCTTAGACGGATGCGATTTGCTTGATTCTCGTGTACCATTATAGAGTTCATTCGAGGATAGGCGAGTCCATGTCACGACAGATAGTACCGCTAGAAGCAAGCAGAAGGAACATTCTCGCAACACGCAAAGGCTTGTTGGTTGTCTTATGGGCGGTGAGGCAGTATGGTCCTATCGGTTTTTGGGATTTGTATAAAGTCATCTTCGGGCATGACTTCTACGAAGAACAGCGCGGTAACGCTGGACGTGATCGCTTTGGCGGCGGTGATGACCAGATCAAAGCGGCACGGATGGTGAGTCGTTACGGCGCAAATGGTCACTTCAAGATTTTGCTAGAAGGTAACATCAGCAACCTAGAACGCAGCGAACTGCTAGAAGTCACTTACGGCGAAAACGATAGATCAGTCGAAACAATGACCATGAACGTGACGCCGATTCTTGCATCGATGCAAAACATTTTCCGCATCAGTTTGACGGAATTTGTCATGGCACCGGGCGAATTTGTTCCTTCGTATCCAATTTTTGGTGAACCACTCCTTCCCGGTGATGAGAAGTGGGCAGAGGCATTCGTGATTATGCCGTTCGACCCCACCATGAAGGTGGTTTACGATGAGCATCTTGTGCCGGTGCTAGGTCGTTTGGGCATCACGATTAAACGCGGTGACGCCTTTCTTTCGTCGCAGTCCATCATTGATGAAGTCTGGTCAGCCATTTATCACTCAGAAATTTGCATCGCAGACTGTACCGGACGTAATGCAAACGTCATGTACGAGTTAGGGATCGCGCATACGCTGGGTCGTCCTGTCGTGTTGATCTCGCAGTCGATTGACGATATTCCGTTTGACATCAGCCATCGCCGTATTATCACCTACAGCCTCGATAACCTTGACGCGCTTGATGAAAACATCATGCAGGTGATCAAGAACGATCTTGGTTACGGAAGCTAATGCGCTCCGCCGTGTAAACTGCAAGCGCCATTTTCACATACAGGCGCACCGACCATTTTGTTGATCGCATAGCGGTTGCGGGCGATAAATTTGTAAACTTGTTCCCCGACCCAGTTGATGCCGGGGATGTGCAGTACAATCCATAGGGGAAAACCGAGCGGTAATTCGCGCAGAAGTCGCAGCACGCCTTTGAACCCGCCGATCATTTGACCGTCGGCGGTCATGGTATGCATTTGCCCCATAGCCGCGTTCCAATCGAGTTCAGGGTAGCGTTGGTTGACGGGTTCCCAGTTTTGCAAATCCAGCCATTCGACTCGATGCAGCCAATCGAGCGCGGTAACAATGCGGCGTGACTGCCGGCAAATGACGCAGTTGCCATCATAAATCGCTGTGATCATCGTGCATCACTCCATAGCCTAATCGCCTCTATATTACACAATCTATTGCTTAAACGGTGTTTTTATCATCCTCGTCTCAGGTTATTGCAACCCACCTGTCTATTGCGAGTATACTTAAAGATGGACATGAGAGGAAAAATCAGTGAGTGATCAACCAGAAGAGCAGAAGCCAACGCCACAATTGGAATCGGGATCGCAGCCCCCCACGAAGAATCCGCAATCTCGATCCGGCTGTTTGACCGCCTTTGCGGGATCAGTCGGCTGCGTGGTCTTGCTGGCGGTGATCATTGGGGCGTTGATTCTGCTTGGGGTAACCTCGGTCAACAGCGTGATCGGCGGTATCAGCGGCTTGTTTGGCATTGGGAACGCCGCGCCGCCACCTATCGCCAGCATTCTTTCTTCGCAAACCATCGTACAGGGAATTCAGCCGCTCGGTCAGTTGGTGAGCGTGAGCGCCCAACTCGCCAAAGCCGATGTTTCTGTTTCAGTGGGACAGGGTGCATTAAATGCGTGTGGATTTTCGGCAAATCACGTTGTGCAGGGGGCGGTTGAAGCAGGTATCGACCTCACGCAGATTGATGAAACGGATATTCGTTACGATGCTGAACGCGAAGTCTATGTGTTGACTGTTCCCGCGCCGCAGGTGACTAGCTGCCGCGTTGATTACATCCGTCAGTATGATCGCTCGTTTACGACCTGTTCAGTCGATTGGGATGAGGCGCGTTTGCTGGCAAATTACCAGACGCTGATCGATTTCCGCGATGATGCGGTTGAAGGGGGATTGCTCACCCGTGCAGAAATTGAAACTCGCGTCGTATTGGGGAATTTCTTACGCCTACTCACCGGGCATCCCGTGGAAATCATCTTTGAGACGCCCGAAACGCCCGTGTACCCCCCGTCCTGCGTCCCCGCAATCCCGCAAGGCTGGCGCTACGACGATACGAATGGTCACTGGACACAGTAAAAAGACAATTTGCCCACAGAGGAAAAACGGACGTACAACAGCACATCCGTTTGAAGCGTCGAGCATAGCGGACGCCCAATGGGGCGTCCCTACAATGATCGTTAGGCAGTTACCGTTGCGGCTTCGCGCAGAGATACGCGCATTGTGAACGGCGACGGTTTGAGCGTGAGTCCCGATTCTATTTCTGGTTGCGACAGGGCGTCAAAGCGCCAGCGTCCGACGATCCCCGCCAGCAGCAGCGTGCTAATCGTCACGACGAACGACTCTTCCATCGACGCCCGCACGCCCGCACCAAACGGCATGTAGCTGTAACGATTGGTACGCTTTTCGTAACCGGGAGCGAATCGCTGGGGCATGAACCCTTCGGCGTCAAAGAACTGTTTCGGATTGTGATGAATGGCGTAGGGGCTGACGAAAATCGTGCTGCCCGCCGGGACATAGTAATCCCCGATTTGGGCTTCGCGGGTCGCTTGCCGCGTGATCACCCAGACGGGTGGGTATAGGCGCAGCGTCTCACGGATCACCATTTCGGTAAACGGCAGGTTCGGCAGATCGTCGGCGGTGGGCGTGCGTCCGCCTAACACCGTGTCAATTTCTTGCATCAATTCGGTTTCGATCTCAGGGTGCTTCGCCAGCAAATGGAGCGCCCATGCCAGCGTATTCGCGCTGATGTCGCTGCCCGCGTGGAACAGCGATAGTCCCTCATCAATGGCTTGCTCGTAGGAGACATACAACATGCGGCTGAATAATCCGCCGCGCTGGTTGATGCGTTGATCTAAGATGAGCTGGTTCATTGCCTCGTTCAATGCGGCAACCGCGCCGGGGCGTCTGCGATTCTCACCGAACGGCATCCACGGGGGCAGCAGCGGCGACCCGAAACGACGATCTGCCATCGGGCGGCTGAAAAGGATACCTTCTTGCAGTCCATCCGGGAGATCAGCGCGGTCAAACAGGATTTGCGCCGTCATACGGGTGGTCATTGCCTTGAGGTGGGTTGGCAGTGAGGGCGTGTCATCAGAACGCCAATCTAACGAATTGATTGCGCCGCTAATTTTATCGGCGTAATCGCATAACCAGCGCGGATCATAGGCGGTTTGCACACGGGTCTGTCTGCCTAATTGATCCTTCGGCGGGAATAGATCGTGTCCCATTGCACTGTTGAGCGTTCGCAGCCAGTTCGGGCGTTCGGTGAAGCGTTCAGGCGCTTCGACCAGCACATAATGAGCGTGGCGCGGGTTGTTGACCAGATAAGCGTGCGTGGGTCCAAAACGGAAGTGAACGAGTTCGCCATATTGACGGGGCGAGTCGGTCAAGAAGTGAAACGGATTATTAGCGAATTGCGGCGCATCACCTGCGATGAAATGTTTCTGCGGGCCGGGTGGGAAAAAAGCGTCCATGCACCCTCAAATTACTGTTACAACAAGTAGATATTACTGTAACACGAATATTTCGTAATGAACATTGAGAAAATAGTTCACAGTTCACAGTTTACGGTTCACAGTTGACAGTTAAAGATTGTGTCCTGAATTTGAAAATCGTCCTGACCTCTTTCAGTCAAAATCCACACTTCTTCGCTTGAAAGTGATGTTGTCGGTTAGGGCGTGTTTTTACTGTGAACTGTACACTGTCTACTGTGAACTTCTTTTAGTATGCCCCATGACGGAGCAGCACGCGGGGAATCGTCATCATGAGGATTTGAGCGTCCAACTGCACCGACCAATTCTCGATGTAGTAAATATCCATGAGGCACATTTCGTCAAAGGGGACTTCACTGCGTCCGCTGATTTGCCATAAGCCAGTCATCCCCGGTTTGACCTGTAGGCGCTGCAAGTGCCACGTCTCGTACAACGACACTTCTTCAGGGGTAGGTGGACGAGGACCCACGAGGCTCATTTGTCCGGTGATCACGTTGATCAGGTTGGGCAGTTCATCGAGGCTGAGGGTGCGTATAATACGCCCGACTTTGGTGATGCGGGGGTCATCTTTTAGTTTGGCGTGACGCGGGTCGAGTTCGTGCGACTTGATCAACTCGGCGCGGAGTTTATCCGCATCGGGAATCATGCTGCGAAACTTGATCATGTCAAATTCGCGCCCATTTTCCCCGACGCGCTTCTGTCGAAAAAAGATTTCGCCTTTGCTTTCCAGACGAATTGCCAGCGCAACCAACCCGAACAGGATTAACAGCACCGGAGAGGCTAAGATAATGAGAACGATGTCCATTGCCCGTTTGATCAAACCGTTGCTGCCTTTAAGCGGCACATGCCCGTTGACACGCAGCAGGGGAATCCCATCGAGGTTTTCAACCTGTACCTGTTTCAAATTAAGCTGGAATACTTCGGGGACAACGCTCACTTCAACGCCGCGCTGTTGACAAATGCGGATCATTTTGAGGATGTCATCATGGTGTGTCCATGCCAGCGTGATCACCACATGCTCAACTTGATGTTCGCGCAGCACGCGGGCAAGGTTATCTAAGCCACCTAACCCTTTGACGCGACCCAGATCAACTCTAGCTTCATCGGGGTTATCTGCAAGGTAGCCGATGGGCAAGAAACCTTGATCACGCCGCGACACCATCGTTCGCAGTACAGAGAGTCCAATTTCGCCTACACCGACCACCAGCACCCGTTGTACGCCGATTCCACGACCCCGTAAAGTTGCCTGAACGGTGCGCCGAATGACCCGCGCCAGCGCAAGCAGCACAATCGTGACCGCTGCCGCATAGATGATCATCAAACGGCTGAATACGAGCGGTTGCAAGACAAAGCTGATCGAAAACACAACCACTGTCGCGTTAGTCACGCCATTGAGGATGGTATAGGCTTCATCGAGCCACGAGCGCCCGCGAATCGTTTTGTATAAACCACTGCCGCGATAATTGAGGTGCAGCCACGCGATGTAAACCGCGACGTAGGGCAGGTACGGCTCGAATGGCGCTTGATTGAATTCCATCACAGCGCGGATCAATTGCAGTTCGTAACGCGCAAAATAGGCAATGCCAAACGCGGCGAATGCGAGGATCACATCAACGAGCGGCATCAGCCAGGGGTGTTCGATCCAGGAGTGTTTAAGGCGCACATCTTTAGTCGCCATTGATTGCTTTCCGATAGCTTTCTATCGTTTTATTTGCGGTGGCTTCCCAACGGAAACGCGCTGCTTGTTCAAAGCCGCGTTCTCGCGCACTCCGCCGCCATGTATCATCTTCTACCGCCCTACGAAGTGCTTGCGTCCATGCGCCGACATCATGCGGCGGAAGGGTCAAGCCCGCATCGCCCGCGACTTCAGGCAGCGATGATGCATCCGACACGATCACAGGCGTGCCACATGCCATCGCTTCGAGGACGGGCAAGCCGAATCCTTCAAATACCGATGGAAATATAAACGCTTCTGCCGAATTGTACCAGAACCTTAATTCAGCAGAGGGGATGAAACCGGGAAACTGCACCCATGCGCCGAGATCATACCGTTCGACAGCCTCAAAAATGGGTTCGTAGTCCCACCCCTTGCCCCCGCCGATGATCAACGGAATCCGCTGTGCGTCAGGCAGCGCGGCATAGGCTTCTAGCAGCACAGTCAAGTTTTTGCGCGGCTCTAGTGTGCCAATGAACAGCCAGAAACGTTCCGGCAGATTTTTTGCACGCCGGAAGTTTGCGATCTTATTAAAGGGGAGCGGGTGAAAGATGCGCGGATCGTAGCCCGGCTGCGCGAGATCAATTTTGTTGGCGGGAATGCCCAACGTTCGCGCTACATCGTCGCCCGTCGATTGGCTGATCACCATGACACGACGGGCGCGGCGGCAGGTCAAGCCCGTGAACAGGCGCAAGTAGAGTCGGCGGGCGGCGGGCAAGCGATTCGGGTAATGGATGAAGCTCAAGTCATAGACGGTGACGACCATCGGCGCGGGGAGGGGGAGCGGCGCGACAAA
>JBBQRJ010000104.1:0-12175 GCA_038214955.1 Aggregatilineales bacterium
AAATTGCAGCGATTTCACCATTCACAACTAGTAGGGGAACTCGATCCCGCGCTAACTGAGGCACTTTACGGTCGATCATCCATTCAGAGAGTTTTTGCGTATGCCCCCCAAGTCCAAGCGGCGCGAAACGATCTCCCTGCTGACGGTTGCGAATTTGCACGTCTGCTCCCTCAGGAATGGACAATCGTGCATTGTAAACGTCTGGCGCTTCAAGCAGCGCGTGAATGCGCCATTCAGGCGACTCTATGTGACCTGGGATCGGGAAACGAAGGTTCGGCGGTGTGGGCGGAAACGAAGGTACCAGCAGCAAAATATCGTCTTCTACAACAATATCCTCATAATCGATCCGTAATTGCCGTGTCTGGTCGATGGGCAATCGTGCGCCGACCTCGCCTCGACGGGCAATATCAACCATTCGTACAACCTGATTATAGGTGGCGTCAATCTCATTTCCCTTCCACAAAATCCACAGCATATAGCGCCGCATGAACGCTTCATGCAGTCCACGAAAAATCGATTTTCGCAAGTAATATCCATGAATTTGATAGCCGCCACTTCTATTGCGATAAGACTGAATGCGTGATTCGTTCCGGACGTGTACCAGCACCAATCGCTCAAATTCATTTTCCATATAGTCAGCTTCGAGCTTGGCGATCTCGCCCAAGCGGATTAACGCGCGATTGATCGCCGGATTGACTGTCCGCAATACGGGTAAAACTTCATGGCGAATCCGGTTGCGGGTGAAGTCGTTATCATCGTTGGTGGCATCGTGGCGCGATTGGATGTTGTGTTCGACACAGTAAGCCTCAATCTCAGCGCGAGTCACAGTGAGAAGGGGGCGAATACGCTGGATAGGAGGGAGTCCTCTTCCTGTAATCTGCGTGTTCAACTCCATACCAAGAAGTCCGTTCACACCTGCACCACGCAGCAAGTGCAGCAGCATCGTTTCCGCCTGATCATCTGCATGATGCCCGACTGCGATCCGATCAGCCCCTACAGTTACGGCAACTTCGTGAAGAAAACGATAGCGCACAATACGTGCTGCTTCCTCGACGCCGACTTGATGTTCCCGCATAGCCTCTTGAACGCTCCGCTTCTCACGGGTACACGGTACATTCCACTCTTTACACAGCGACTCAACATAAGCAGCATCATCTGCGCCCGCTTCACCGCGCAACCCGTGATCCAGTGTGGCGACGTGAATTTTGAAGTCGATGCGTTTTTGCAAGGCGATCAAGATATGCAGCAGCGCCAGTGAGTCTGCCCCGCCAGACACGCCGACCACAGCCGTTGATCCTGAGGGAATCAAGCTATGCCGCTGTATAACTTGGTATACGCTTGTCTGTAAGGTCATCGTTCACCCGTCGTTTGTATTGGCTCAAGCCCATGTTATAATGCCATGTTGGTTATGCCGCTAGGAGATCAACTTTGTGCTAAGCCCGTTAGATTATTTCTTCGGCTTATTCTCTCTCGACATCGGCATTGATTTAGGTACTGCCAATACTCTTGTCAGCGTGCGCGGCAAGGGTATTGTGATCAACGAGCCGTCCTTTGTCGCCATAGATCGTAAAACACAGCGCCCGATTGAAGTGGGGGCGCGTGCTAAAGAGATGTGGAATAAGAACCCGAAAGACATCATGATCGTTCGCCCCGTGCGTGACGGCGTGATCGATAAATTTGAGGTGACGGAAGCCATGCTTCATCACCTGATCGGCAAGGCACACGAGCAAAGTTGGGTTCCTATTCCCCGCCCGCGTGTCGTTGTCGGCATTCCAAGCGGCGTGACCGAAGTGGAAAAACGCGCGGTCTACGACGCCGCCGTGAGCGCGGGAGCGCGTGAAGTCCATTTGATCGAAGAACCAGTGGCGGCGGCAATTGGCGCAGGGCTGCCCGTACAAGAAACTCGCGGCAGTATGATTGTGGATATTGGCGGCGGCACGACTGAGGTTGCCGTGTTTTCACTCGGCGGCATTGTGATCAGCCGTTCGATTCGTGTGGCGGGCGACGAAATGGACGAGGATATTGTCCAGTACATGCGCCGCAAACATAACCTGCTCATTGGTGAACCTACCGCCGAACGAATCAAGATTGAAAAAGGCTCGGCGTATCCCCTGATGCGAGAAGATACAGCAAACGTGCGCGGGCGTCACCTTGTGACCGGACTCCCCACCTCGCTTGATGTGAGTACAATTGAAATTCGTGACGCGATTTCCGGCTCAGTCGGGATCATTGTAGACACGGTGAAAGATGCACTCGATGATACCCCGCCTGAACTGGTCGGTGACTTGATGGAAAGCGGTATCTGTTTGGCGGGCGGCGGCGGTTTGCTGCGCGGCTTGGCAGAACGTATACAAGAAGAAGTTAACATTCGCTGTTGGGTTGCTGATGATCCCCTTACGTGTGTTGCTCGTGGTGCGGGGCGTGTGCTTGAAGATTATAACAACCTGCGCCGACTGCTCGTTGGTTTGGAACGCGGCAGCACGCGGCACTAACGAGGGGCGCTAGATGAACAGCACGAATTTCCGACGCGGCTGGCGCTCGAACCGAACGGTGTTCTTGACCCTCTCACTGATGATCGCCGTCGGGTTGATCCTCGCCAGTCAAGCGGGGATTCTTTCTCCGTTTGAAGAACTCCTGACTGCCCCGCTCAACGCGGTTTCCGGTATTTTCAACCGCACGGCGCTGGCGGTCACGGATAACGTCAACCGCTTTGGCGATGTGCAAACTTTGCAACGACGCATTGCCGACCTTGAAGAAGCCCTTGCCCTCTATCAAACTGAATTGGTTGAAGCCCGCGAGATCGTGAATGACTACGAGCGGTTGTCTGACCTGTTGGATTACCGCAACAGCATTCGTGATCAAGAAACCATCACCGCTGATGTGATCGGCGTGGATGTCGGCGGCGGTTTACGCACGATTGCGATCAATCGGGGTACACGAGACGGGATCGCTATTGGAATGCCTATCGTCACAGGTCAAGGATTGGTCGGGCGCGTGATTCAGGTGAGCGCCAATGCTGCCCGCGTCATGCTCATCACCGAACCGACAAGTGCGGTCAGCGCCCGTCTGGAAACCACCCGCGTAGAGGGGTCAATTGTCGGACTAGCGTCGGGCAATCTGCTCATGGAGTTGATCCCATTGGACTCGCCTGTGCGCGAAGGTGATCTCGTGCGAACATCGGGCTTAGGCGGCAATTTTCCGGCAGACATCGTGATCGGGCAGGTTACAAGCGTGCGTCCGTCTGAACGCGGCTTATCACAGGAAGCGCAAGTCCGCAGTTTGATCAACTTTGACGCGCTGGAACTTGTACTGGTCGTGACCAACTTCCAGCCTGTTGATCTCTCGGTGTTTGAGGAAAGCCCCGGTAGTTGAGTAATTACGCGGCGCTCCCAATTCTATTTCTCGCCGCCGTCATTCAAGCGACGTTTATCCCGCAGATTCGCATTTTCGGTGGCGCACCTGACCTCGCCTTTCTGTTCGTTTTAGCGTGGTCAGTCACTTCCCCGCTTGAAACAGGCGTCCTGTGGGCATTTGTTGGGGGTATCGCAACCGATTTGCTATCCGCAGCCCCGACAGGCGCATCGGTGATCGGATTGCTGCTGATCATCTTCGCCATCGACGCCTTACGCCGCCAATTCGTCAACATCAGCTTTCTGCTGATCCTTGCGCTGCTGGTGGGCGGAACGATGTTGCAAAAACTCGTTTTCGCCTTTGTAATGATCCTATCCGGTTATGAGATCAACCTGTTCGAGTATTCGATCTACGTCATTGCGCCCACCATCGCCTATAATTTGATCTTCGCGTTGCCCGCGTTCTGGTTCATCCGTCGGTTGAAACCACGTCGGGACGGGCGCGTAACGCCCTAAAGGAGAGAACGCCATGCAAAAATCGAACCCGTTTCAGGGATGGCGGCTGACCTTTTTTCAAGGAATGATTTTCGCCGTCTTTGTGCTGTTCGGCGTGCGTATGTATCAACTGCAAGTGCTGGATCAAGAGGATGCACAGGCGGCGGTCAACGAAAACCGCTTGAGCGAACTACCCATTTCTGCGCCACGCGGCGTCATCCGTGACCGCTACGATGTTGCACTGGCGGTCAACGTACCCGCCTACAATGTGACTGTCATCCCCGCCGTCCTTCCCACCAATGATGAGGAGGTTTTACGCATCTTTAATCGCCTCTCCGCCTTGACGGGCGTCCCGCCTACCCGTGCGATTGCAATTGCCAGCAGTCAAAATGTGCGAAGCATCGAAGAAGTCGTCCTAGAAGGGCAAGGTATTCGCCCTTATACGCCTGTAGTGATCGCGCAGGACGTGGGGCAGCGTGTGGCGATGCAAATTCTCGAAGAAGCCTATGTCCTGCCCGGTGTAGCCATCGAATCGGCATCGGTGCGCGAATATCCAACGGGTGAATTGACAGCCCAAATCGTCGGCTACATGGGACGTATTCCGGCGGAGCAAGAACTCGAACTGCTTGAACTCGGTTACAATCCTGCTTATGACCGCATCGGCTACGCGGGCTTAGAATCTTATCTCGAAACCATGTTAGCGGGTGAGCGTGGGCGCATTGTGCGTGAAGTCGATGTGGCAGGTCAGCCGATTGGTGATCCGCTGGTAAATATTGCGCCGCAATCGGGCATAAGTCTCCGCTTAACCATCGACACCCAATTACAGCAAGCCGCTGAAACAGCACTCCGCAATCGAATCGCCGCGCTCAATGCTGGACGTGGGCAAATCGTCAGCGAAACGGGCGTCGTCATGGCGATGAACCCGCAAACAGGCGAAATTCTGGCAATGGTCAGCTACCCAAGCTACGACAATTCGCGCTTTGCCCGTACCATTGACGTAGAGTATTACCTTGACGTTGCCGCAGACCCACTGACGCCGCTCGTGAACCATACAACCCAATCGCTGTATCCGCCCGGCTCGGTGTGGAAACTGATCACCGCATTGGGTGTATTGCAAGAAGATGTGATCGATCCGCGTACTTTCCTCAACGATCCCGGCGATCTACTGCTGCCCAACCGCTACGCCCCCAATGACCGCGCCGCCGCACAGCGTTTCGTATGCTGGCTGCGGACGGGTCACGGCAATTTGGACATGATCGGCGCAATTGCACAAAGCTGCGATGTCTATTTTTATCAAGTGGGCGGCGGCAACCCTGAGTATTCCGAAGCAATTCTGCGCGATGGTGGATTGGGTCCATACGACTTATTTCGATATGGTACAGCACTAGGAATCGGATCGCAGTTGGGGATCGAACTGCCGTTTGAGAACGCTGGACGTATGCCCGACCCGGACTGGAAACGTCGTTTATGGGGAGAAAACTGGTCAACGGGCGACACCTATAACGCGGCTTTCGGTCAAGGCTACATCAACATCACCCCACTCCAATTAATCAACTCGGTGGCAGCGATAGCCAACGGCGGGACACTGTTCCAGCCGACCATTATCCATGACACCTATAACGCCGATGGTGAAGTAGTAGACTCGTTTGAGCCGCAGGTATTACGCACGGTCAACATTGACAATCTTGCACCGGATGAACCTGTAACGCTGCTGTTGGTCGAAGACATGATCATGCGCGGGGAAAACAGCCTCTCATGTACATGCGAACCGAACAGCGAATTCTATAACCCCATGCGATGCAACCCCGCCGCTTACACAGCACGGGTGAACGTCGCACAGGAAGAACTCGATACCGAATGGCGCGATTATATTGTCCACCTGCCAGAAAACTACGATTTCAGCGACAATTTCTGCGCCCCGATTCGCTTTGATACCCGTTACCGCCCGCCGTTCGTCACGTCGGAAAACATCAGTATCGTCCAACAAGGGATGCGTTTTACCATCACCAATGGCACAGGACAGTCCGCTAATCTGCCCTATGTCATGGTGGCGGGCAAAACCGGGACAGCAGAATACTGCGACGAGATTGCGCGTCCGCTCGGTTTATGCCGTCCGGGTAACTGGCCTTCTCATGCATGGTTTACTGCTTACGCCCCCTATGACAACCCTGAGGTATTAATCATCGGTTTCGTCTATAATGGTGGTGAGGGGTCAGCGGTGGCGCTGCCCATTGTGGTTGAGACGATGGAAGCCTATTTCCGGTTGCGAAACGAGCGCGAAGGCATTCCCAGCGAAGTTACTCTGCCGGGGACTCCATGAGCCAACTGCTGCAAAATCCGCGTCTGCGCGACTGGCTGCCCGCGCTGATTGCCGGGGGGCTGGCATGGCTCATCTTTCTCATCTTGGGTCATACGCCGCTGGTTCGCGCATCCGGGATGGCGCTGGCAGTCGTGGGAATGGCGCTGGCACTGCGTTCAATGGGCGCGGCACTCTCTATCATTGGTGGGATGGCGCTGGCATTCAGCCCGTCTTTCTGGATACAAACAGGCGGTGTAGAAAGTCTGAATCCGTTAGAAGTCGGTGCAGCGTTGATCGCCGTCATTGTGATCGGGTTTATCGCGCTACGGCTGAGTCATCACCCATTCGTCGGCGCGGCGATTATGGTGGTGGTGTTTGCGGTGCTGTTTCTCTCCATGATCGGCACTCCGCGATCTCTGCGGTTGACGACACTCCTCAGCGCGTGGACTCTGTTCCTGTTAATCGACGGCTTGTTGGTCAGCAACGCACGTCCCGACACGCCAACGACCAGTCAATTAGGCGCACAGCACACATACGGTTTACTGATCCTATTGGGAATCGGTGTGCTAAATGATCCGTTATTCTCGCTGATGATCCCCGCTGCCGCGTTGGGGTTGTTCCTGTCAAAAAAGCGACTCCCTACGCTATACTGGGTTGCCCTACTCGTGATTGCGGCATTCGGCGTCAATGGAATGATCGCCAGTTATTATTCTGACTACTGGTGGAACTTGACCACCGATACAGCGATCCAGAGTGGCATACGCCATATTCCCTTTATAGTGGCAGATGGCTGGCGCGAACCTATCCGTTGGATAGGATTGTCCGACCTCGTGATTCAACAGTTCACATGGGCGGGATTGGCGTTGGGCGTCTTGGGTTTGGCGCGGCTGGCGCGGTGGTATCCTCCGGTGGGCGTCGTCACGATGATCCTGTACGCCGCATATGGTGTATTCGGTTTAAGCTACTTCGGGGAAGATCGCTCGGTGCTGCTGCTGCCCCTGCTGATGGTTCAAATTGTGTGGATGACTTACGCGGTTTACACCTTTAGTCAATGGCTGCAAAAGAGTTTGCGGGCAAACGAAGAACGGGCGCGACTGTTCGCGGCGGCGGCATTTACGCTGCTGCCAGTGTTTATGCTCCTACGGATTATCGGGGCAATCTAGCGCAAAAGTTCATTTTCGTATTATGATCATCTGAAACATCGAAGCGACAGGGACGCCATGCGTGAACAAACAACGGTGGCAATCAAAGGGGTAAAAGATGGCTTGCTCGTTACGGTGAGCGAAAGCGGGGAATGGCAGATCATCATGAACGATCTTGCCGCTCGTATCGATCACCAGAGCGCCTTCTTCAATGGAGCGCGAATCACTTTAGATGTGGGTTCACGTCCGGTACGGAGAGACGAGCTGAGTTCGCTGAAAGCCATGCTTGAACGGCGAAATATCAGCTTATGGTCGGTCATGAGTGACAGCGCCACCTCCATTGACGCCGCCAGCGCCCTTGATGTGCGTGCCGCACAGACTACATCAATGGCGCAGGGGGTTAAACCCGACGCCGCCCCTTTCAACCCGGAAGAGGACGGCACGATTGGCGTAATGATCCGCCGGACACTGCGATCTGGTCGAACGGTACATAGTCACGGACATGTCGTCGTCTATGGTGATGTCAACGCGGGCGCAGAGATCATCGCGTCAGGCGATGTGATCGTATGGGGAAGGCTGCGCGGCAACGTCCACGCAGGCGCAGATGGGGATGAAAGTGCCGTGATCTGCGCGTTGGACATGACACCGACTCAAATTCGCATCGCGGGGTACATCAGCATTCCGCCGAAAGACAAACGGCATAAGCCGAAACCAGAAACTGCAACAATACGAGACCGCCAAATTGTGGTGGTCGCTTGGGGTTAACACTACGGAGAGGGAAACTGTATGGGGGGTAAGGTCATCACCATCACATCGGGAAAAGGCGGCGTCGGCAAAACGACAACCACCGCGAATATTGGCGTGGCGCTGGCACGACTGAATCAAAAGGTCGTTATGATCGATGCGGACATCGGTCTGCGTAACCTTGACATTGTGATGGGCTTGGAAAATCGCATCGTCTATGATCTCGTAGACGTGGTTGAGGGGCGATGCAAGGCACGCCAAGCGATGATCAAGCATAAGACTTTTCCTGAACTTTACCTGATCCCCGCCGCGCAAACCCGCGACAAGACGGCTGTCAGCCCTGCTGATATGATCCAGTTGACCGATGGCTTACGCACAGAGTTCGATTTCATCATCATTGACTCCCCTGCGGGGATTGAACGCGGTTTTCGGAACGCCGTTGCCGCTGCTGACGACGTGTTAATCGTCACCAACCCTGAAGTCTCTGCTGTGCGCGATGCTGACCGTGTGATCGGTTTGCTCGAAGCGGAAAATAAGGGTCCCGGTCAGCTTATCCTCAACCGGGTCAAACAGGATATGATACGCAGAGGTGAAATGCTGTCACCCGAAGACGTTACCGACCTGCTGGCGATCAAACTGATCGGTATTGTGCCAGAAGATGAGACCGTTATCCCATCGTCTAACAGCGGCATTCCGGTTACGCTCAATGATAAGTCACTGGCGGGGCTTGCCTTCCGTAATATTGCCCGCCGTTTGCTGGGTGAAGAAGTTCCATTCATACAGTTGTCCGAGTCCAAAGGGCTGTTCAAGCGCATTGCGCGTCTATTTGCAGGGGGAGAACGATGATGCCGAACTTATTTGACCGAGTTTTTGGTCGCAGTTCACCGCCCGCGAACAAAAGCAGCGGGAGTACCGCCAAAGAGCGGTTACAATTCGTACTCATCCATGACCGTATGAACATTCCTCCCGAAAAATTGGAAGCAATGAAACGGGAAATTCTTGAAGTCATCTCGAAATATGTCTCGATTGATGATGAACACGTCGATATTGCCCTGCAACAGCGAGACCGCAACAGCCTACTCATTGCTGAAATTCCGTTTCTCAAGACCAATGAGGGGATCGAAAAAGAGGATCCCAAGCGTGAAAGCGACGACGATCTGTAACTGCTAACCTTCCCTATGCCCTGCTCCTTCTATATAATGTGGGGAATGTTGGTTATATAAACCGGAAACATCGCCATGTCTCATGGAAGTTGGCGGCAGTTTGATTGGGTCTTACTGGGCGCAACAGTTCTGCTGACTGTGTTTGGCATTTTGATGATCCGCAGCGCCACCCTCGGAGCAATTGACCCTGAACTCATTAACCGCGTTCCCGATCAAATCCGGTTTACGATTGTGGGAATTGTGGTTTTATTCGCACTTGCCGCACTCGATTACCGCTTGATTGGCAGTTTGCATCAGTGGTTGTATATCCTCATGTTCGTGCTGCTGCTGCTCGTACAGTTTTTCGGCGTGGAAGGTGACGGCGGCGCACAAAGCTGGTTGAACATCGGCATCCGCATCCAACCGTCTGAAATTGCCAAAGTGTTGATCATCATCACGCTAGGCATGTTTTTGTCGCGTAATTACGAGAAGATGGGCGAACTTAGCACCATCATCAAATCTGCGATTCATGTGAGCATTCCCACGATTTTGATCTTCATTCAGCCTGACCTCGGCATGACAATTGTTTTTATGGTCATGTGGTTGGTCATGTTATGGGCATCTGGTTTGCGACTCAAACATATTGCGACCTTCCTTTTGATCGTGAGCATTAGTGCGCCGCTTACGCTGCCCGTCGTGTGGTCACGGATGGAAGTCTACCAGCGCAGCCGCATCACCTCGTTTATTTTCCCCGAAAGTGACCGTGACGCCTATTACAACATTTTACAGGCGCGTATCAGCATCGGGTCAGGCGGATGGTTTGGCAAGGGTTATGCACAAGGTCCACAAAATACGGGGCGTTTCTTGCGTGTGAGGCACACCGACTTCATTTTCAGCGTGATTGCTGAGGAATTTGGGTTGGTAGGCGGTGCCACCGTCATGGCATTGATCGGCGTGGTGATCTTTCGCATTTTGCGCGGCGCACGCATCGCCGCTGACCCGTTTGGCAGCTTGATTTGCTACGGTGTGGCAACATTTATCTTTTTCCAAACCCTCGTGTCGATTGGCATGAACCTCAGTTTGATGCCAGTAACAGGTTTGACGCTGCCGTTTATTAGCTCTGGCGGCACATCATTATTATCAACACTGGCAAGCATTGGACTCGCTCAAAGCGTCATTATGCACCGCCGCCGCATTTAACATAAAGGAACAAGATGAAGGAACTGGCAGACCTGCTTTTCCCGCACATCACCAAAACGCCCGACGACTATAAAATACAGTTTCCGCCCCGTGACCTCCCCTCCGGCGCGAAGGTGACTCGCTTTGCACCTAGCCCAACGGGGTTTGTCCACATTGGCAGCCTCATGACCACCCTGGTCGATAAGCGCGTGTCAGATCAAAGCGGCGGTGTGTTCTTCCTTCGCATCGAAGATACCGACAAAAAGCGTGAACAAGATCGCAGCGTGGAAGAGATTATCACCAATCTGATCAATTTCGATCTCACGCCAGACGAAGGTTATATCAGCGCCGATCCTTTGGTGGAGCGCGGCGCTTATGCGCCCTATGTGCAAAGCCAGCGCGTCGAAATTTACGAGGCGTTTGCAAAGGTTATGGTCGAAACAGGACACGCCTATCCCTGCTTTTGCACGGAAGAAGAATTAGACCGTCTGCGTAAGTCACAGGAAGCACAAGGCGTCACCCGCCCCGGCTACTATGGTAATTGGGCAATCTGGCGCAACGCATCAATCGAACAGGTCAAAGAACGGCTCAGTGCGGGTGAACGTCCAGTGATTCGTATCCGTGCGCCCTACCCTAACAACAGCCGCGTGCGCTTCAAAGACGTGATCAAGGGTGACATCGATATGCCCGCCAATGATTTGGACAGCGTACTGTTGAAGTCGAACAGTTTGCCAACCTATCATTTCGCGCATGTGGTAGATGATCATCTGATGCGAGTCAACGTGATCATTCGCGGGGATGAATGGTTAGCATCCGCGCCGCTCCATATCCAAACGTTCGAGTTTTTGGGGCTGCCAATTCCGCAGTTCGCGCACGTCGCACCGATTGCCAAAATGGATGGCACATCGAAGCGTAAGTTGAGCAAGCGCAAAGACCCCGAAGCCAACGTCATGTATTACTACGAGGCGGGCTACTCGGTGCAAGCGGTGAGCGAATACCTGCTCAACTTAGCGAACTCAACATTTTACGATTGGCGTAAGGCAAACCCGGACAAGCCTTATCAAGAATTTCCGCTGAAACTGGAAGACATGGGCGTGGCGAGTCCGTTATTTGATCTGGTCAAGCTGAACGACATCAGCAAAGATGTGATCGCCACCTACAGCGCGGAACAGGTCTATGAGCGCGGCTTGACATGGGCGCGGCAGTATCGTCCCCGCTTGGCACAGTTGATCGAAGCCGATCCTGCGTACAGTGTTCAGATATTCAACCTAGAACGCACAGGTCAAGCGCCGCGCAAAGACATTGTGAATTGGTCAGACATTGAACGTGCGTGCGGCTTCTTCTTCAATGAACTCTACGCGGAAGGCATCGCAGCGGCGTTCCCCATGCCCGCGTTCGCGCCAGAGGTGATCGGCTCGATTTTGGAGCGCATTCGCCAATTTGACCCTGCTATCACAAAAGAAGCATGGCTCGAAGACATGCGGTCAATGGGCGAAACGCTCGGCTTTGCCCGTGACGCTAAAACGTTCAAAAAGAATCCCGAAGGCTTTAAGGGACATTTTGGCGATGTGATGATGGTTGTGCGCGTGGCATTAACGGGACGCACAAACACGCCTGATCTGTATGAAATTATCAAGATACTCGGTCACGAGCGCATTACACAACGCATCGATCAAGCGTTAGAACGCGGGCGTAAAGGCGAGACTCAGGCTTGATCACCCATGGGGCGCATGATACAATCCGCCCCATTGATGAGGGATAGTTCAACGGTAGAACCGTGGCCTCTGGAGCCATTAATCCTGGTTCGAATCCAGGTCCCTCAGT
>JBBQRJ010000105.1:0-12164 GCA_038214955.1 Aggregatilineales bacterium
CCCCCACCCCGCTCGCTGCGCTCGCCTCCCTCCCCCGAATTCAGGGGAGGGCGCAAACACGAGTCTGCTTGCTCCCCTCCTCGAATTCGGGGAGGGGTCGGGGGTGGGGTCAGAAATAACGATCTGCGTAAGGTGAGTTAATTCGTCAACGGTTCTTCGGTCAAATAGATTTGAGTAGCCACAAAACCGCTGCCGCCTCTGAGCGAATTGGCGACGATAACCGTATAGTCGCCAGTGGTGGGGATCACGAAGTTTTGAACAAACGCAATCCCGTTACCGCCGCTGTCGTCATCGGCAGTGAGCGGCAGACCGTCCTCATCTAACAGGATTAACAGGGTATCAATGGGTGTCGTGCCATCGGCAGACACCGCAATCCCGCTAAAATAAGTATCCGCTTTGACGGAAATGGGATACGACAAAACGATTCCCGGCGCTAACTCTGCAACCTGAACCCCACCCGACTCCAGCGCCTCGCCTTCTGTGCGATCCGATTCGATCAAACCGACGAACGTATAATAATCCTCGGCGGCGCTGTGCAAATCGCCAACCGTCGAATAGACATACGCCCGATACACGTACAGCGCGAGGTTGGAGTCATCGAGTTCCAATGCGCTGTCGAAGTCTGCCAGCGCGTTATCGACATCTTCGAGGGCGGCATAAACCATTGCCCGCCGGAAATAGGTGTCCGCATCCGGCGCAAGGTCAAGCGCGGCGTTGAGGTCGGTAAGGGCGTTGGCAAGCTGATTCTGTCGTCCATAAATGCCGGCACGCACGCGGTGAAGTTCGGCTTCAAGTTCGGGGACGATGGGCTGAATCGCCAGCGCACGATCCAAATTTTCGAGCGCATTATCGACATCTTCCAAGTTGATGTAGCTCAACGCTATGACATAGTATCCCTGACTTGAGGTGGGGTTGAACAACAGGAACAAATTGAAATCGAGCAAGGCTTGCTCGAAGTCGCCCGCGTCAAAATGTGCGACTCCCCGATCATAAATCTCCGGGATGACGACAGCAACGGGAATCATCTCGTCCGTTGCTTCCTGTGCGAGGGCGGGAATGCTTGCCAGCAGAATCGCCATCACCATCAGACCGATCAGAATCCGATATTTCGCCATGTCCCTGTTCCTCATATAGAGACACGCAACGGCGTGTCCGTTTATTGTACGAAATGCAGCAGACGCCCCGTTGGGCGTCCCTACAATTTTGTGTGCAATGGTTAAATCGTATCCCTACAATTCCCTGTACCGGACAAGTCTGCTTGTCTCCCCTCTCCCAAGGGAGAGGGGTTGGGGGTGAGGCTGCTTTTCGGAGAGGGGGTCGGGGAGGTGAGGTCAAATGCGCTGATTACCCGCGTCTGGTTTCTAGCAGACGTGTCACGATTTCTTTGATGAGCGCGGGATTTCCACGTCCGCTCATCGCCGCCATGATCTTCCCGACAATAGGATTGAACAGCTTATCTTTGCCGCCGAGATATTCTTCGACCATTTTGGCGTTGTCAGCAAGCACCTTGCTGATCGCTTCCTCAATTGCGCCCGTGTCGGAAATTTGCCCCAAGCCTTTCGCCTGTACGATGCTTTCCGCCGGGGCGCCTGTCTCCCACATATCGCCTAACACAATGACTCCGGTTGCTTTGTTGATGATGCCGTCGTCCACCATTTTGACCAATGCTGCCAGCTTTTCCGGCGCGATCTTTTCGGCGGCGCATTCGCGTTCGATGCCGTCACGGTTCATCAAGCTAAACAGGTTGCCGGTGATCCAATTAGCGGCAGATTTGGGATTCGCCCCGCCCGCGATCACGGCGTCATAGTAGGCGGCAACCGCTTGCTCTGCGGTCAACACAGATGCATCGTAGCGGCTGAGTCCAAAAGCGTTCATAAAGCGATCTCGTTTAGCGTCGGGCAGTTCGGGCAAACGTCCGCGCACGCGCTCTACCCAATCGCGGTTGACTTCCAACACGGGCAAATCGGGTTCAGGGAAGTAACGATACTCGTCCGCGCTCTCTTTGTAACGCTGAATGACCGTGCGCTGACGAACTTCATCCCATCCCATCGTAGCTTGGCGGACACCTTCGCCCGATTCCCACGCTTTGATCTGCCGCTTGACCTCATATTCAATCGAACGGAACAGGCTGCGAATGCTGTTCAAGTTTTTGACTTCGGTGCGCGTGCGAAAGCCTGTATCATCTTTATGCATTACGCTGATGTTTGGTTCAACCCGCATGACGCCCTTCGACATATCGCCGTCGTTGACGCCCAGATATTGCAAAATCGAGCGCAGTTTGCGGGCAAAGGTTTCGGCTTCTTCGGCGCTGTGAATGTCTGGTTCGGTGACGATTTCCAACAGGGGAACGCCAGCGCGGTTGTAGTCGATCAAGCTGTAGCCATCAATGTGAATCGATTTGCCCGTGTCTTCTTCAAGGTGAGCGCGGCGAATGCGGATCGTGCGCGTCGTACCGTCAGAGAGGTCTATATCCAGCGTGCCTTTGACCGACAGCGGGCGATCATACTGGCTGATCTGGTAGCCTTTCGGCAAGTCGGGATAGAAATAGCTTTTGCGGGCGAACTGGTTGATCGCCGGAATTTCGCAGTTGAGCGCCAAGCCCACCATCATCGCCATTTCGACGGCTTCCATGTTGATCACGGGGAGCGTTCCCGGCAAACCGAGCGACACAGGGTCAACGGCGGTGTTGGGCGGCGCGGTCACGCTGTCCACCACCGGACACGCGCTGAACATTTTACTTTGCGTGAGGAGTTCGGCATGGATTTCCAAGCCGACAATCGGTTTCCAATCGCTCATTGACACACGTCCTATGGGAGTTTCGCTTAGGCTGGAGATTCTAGCACAAGTAAGCCGATAGCAGTTAGCAATTAGCAGTTAGCAAAAAGCCAAACCTACTGTTGAATATGATTATCTGCGTTTGGCTAAAAGCTAACCGCTAATCGCCTCTAAAATGGGCTGATAGCGTGGATCGGTGATGAGTTCTTCGCGCATTTCCTCACGCAGATCGGCGTTGGCGCGATCCCATCCCTCACGACATAAGCTGATCGCATTGGCGAGATCACCCTGTTCGGCGTGCAGCAGCCCTCGATTAAACGGGATCGTCGCATCATGGGTGAGGAGCGATCCTGCCTCACGATAGTCTGCGTCCGCTTCTAGAATGCGCTTAAGCTGGTGGTACACCTTGCCGCGTTTGATGAGCAAGTTGGCTTTCACGGCACGGAAAAAACGCGGGTCTTTCATGGACTCGATCACTGTATCTAACTGTTCAACCGCTTCAGAGAAATGTTGTAGCGCCGCTTCATGATCGCCGCGCAGCATATGGATTTCGCCACCCCACGAAAACCAGTGCCACGCCTTCGGTATGCTAGACAAAACCTCAAGCGCCCGATCTGTATTGCCCAATTTTTTCAGAAGCATTAGGTAGGGTTCGGCATAGCTCATGGGTCGCAGTTTCCACGCTTGCTCGAAAGCTGCCGCCGCCGCCGACAAATCGCCTAGTTTCGACATAATGCGTCCGCGCAGCCCGTAATCTCTCGCAGTCAGCGCGGAAATAGCGTCCAAATCTGCCAGCGCAAGATTGATACCGTTTGGCATATCAATTAACACCTCAATACGCAAACGGCGAGCGTAATCATCTTGAGGCGATTCGGCGATATGGGCGTTGAGCGCCTCTAACGCATAATTCAGTTCTCCGGTTTGGAGATAGACTTCCGCCAGCTCAAGCGAGGTATACATCAGCGTTTTACTCTTCCTGTATGATGAACGCGGGAACGAACATTTGCTCATCAATTGGCAGCCAAAAACTGAATCGGCTCCCCTTGCCCGGTGTGCTTTGTACGCTCATTTTACCGCCGTGCAGTTCTACGATTTCTTTGGCGATGCTCAAGCCTAAACCCGTCCCCGTGACCTTACTGGTGACTCGATAGAACGCCTCAAAGAGGTGTGGCATATGTTCTTCGGCAATGCCAATGCCTGTATCCTCCACTTCAATTCGCGCACAGCACACCTTATTTGCCTCTAAGACCGGCATTGCCCGCACCGTGATCGTGCCTTCGGGCGGCGTGTAGTTGATCGCATTCGTGACCAGATTCGTGATCACCTGCGTCAGCCGTTCGTGATCCGCGCTGATGTACAGCGGATCGTCGGGCAGTTCGGCGCACAGGTGCAGATTCTTCTGTTCGGCTTCGGGTTTTTGCACATCCACCAC
This sequence comes from Aggregatilineales bacterium, assembly GCA_038214955.1. Lineage (GTDB taxonomy): Bacteria > Chloroflexota > Anaerolineae > Aggregatilineales > Phototrophicaceae > Flexifilum. The sequence continues at coordinate 4,208 of JBBQRJ010000105.1, forward strand.
ATTATTGATCAATGTTTGTAGGTTGACGTTATCCAATTGCAGTTTGATCATACCCCGCTCAAAACGGCTGACATCGAGCAAATCCTCAACAAGGCGCTGCATCCTGTCGCTGACTTCTTCCAGCACACGTAAATGCTCATTCAATTTGTCGGGCTGTTTCTTCGCTAAGTACACCCTAGTTTTTAGGTTTGCAATCGGGTTTCGCAGCTCATGGGACGCATAAGCGACAAACCGGGCTTTTTGCTCTGCAAGAGCTTTTTCTTCGCTTACATCGCGCATGACCGTGACCGCGCCGATCACTCTGCCATCAGCGTCGGTCACTCGTGTGTTCATCATATGGGCGGCGAATTTCGTGCCATCTTTACGCACGTAATCATATTCCACAGTCCAGTACCCAACTAGGACGAGCGATTCCATCGACTGATGAATCCGTTCGTGGAAACGTTCATCGGTTGTTCCCGGCGGCTTAAGAAGCTGAACCGACAACATATTCCAGTCTTCTGCCGTATAGCCTGTCATTTTCTCTAAAGCGCGGTTGACGTACCGTGTCTCGTAGTTGTTATTGACATATTCGGTATAGGCAACTCCTTCGCTCATGCCTTCGATGATCGTGCGAAGCTGTCGCCGCTCATATTCAAGTTCGGATGTTCGCTCTATGACACGACTTTCGAGTTCTTGCGCCTGAACGCGCACCTGTTCAAAGAGTCGGGCATTGCGAATGGCAATTCCCGCTTGGTCAGCAAACGATTGTAGGCGTTCGGCGTCTGTGCGATGAAAACGATTCGGAGTACTGCTGTCTAAGTTCAGGAAACCGATCACATAGCGCCCGATGCGAATGGGCGCACCGAGATACGCCTTCAACCAGCCGCTTTGCCCTTCAAAGCGCCGCCAGTCGGGATATTCATCGACATTGGGAATGACGAGCGGGTTACGGTGGACGATCATCCATTGCAAAGTAGGCGTATTTTGCAACGCGAAAATCGTGTCTTGATGCAGTATCTCATCAGGCACGTTTTCATCTGCCCGCGTGCGGACAATTTTAGCGGTTGTGCCATCAATCAACATAATGCTGCCGCGTTCGTGCGGGACAACATGCTGCACCTGTTGCAGGATGCGATCCATCACCTCGTTTAGCTCTAGGGTGCTGGATAATGCCGCCGCCGTATTGCGTAAAGCGTCTGCCAGCGTGCGTTGATCTTGTTCGGCGGCTTCCGCCTTGCGCCGCTTGGTGATGTCGAACAGAATCATATAAATGAGGGTGCGCCCGTTATATTCAAGCGGGCTGGAAAAGATTTTCACAAAGCGAATATCACCCGACTTCAAACGGTGGCGAAAGTTGAATAACGTCCATTGAGGCGGGTTTTCGTTCAATTCACCGGGAACAGGCGTGTCGAGGTCAGCAATTGACATCTGCCGAAGTTCATCACGGGTATAGCCGTAAAAGTGCGCGGCTGAGGGGTTCGCATCGACAATAGTCCCGTTCATCGGGTCAATCAGCAGTTTGATCGAACGGTTCACATCGAAGGCTTGCGACCAACGTTTCTCAAATTCCTCTGCCCGATTCTTAATCGATAACTGGTCGCGCAGTTGACGTAAGCGGTGCAGAAGCAGGGAAGGCTGTACAGGGGAGGTGATCACGTCCGTTACGCCAGCATTCAGCGCCCTTGCGATGGCGCGTTCATCACTAGACGTGATCATTAAAATGGGAACTTGTCCATTGATGTGTTTGACGACTCGTTCCCACCCTTGTAGTGATTGACTGATGAGGAGGATGTCACACTGGGAGTAAAGAATAAGACATTCTTCAATGCTGCCGACTGAATTTACTTTATATTGTTCTACTATTTTGGAAACCATCAAGCGATGTTGACGATCATCATCAGCGAGCAAAATGGAAATGTCTGCAATCATGTAACCCCCTATGATACACGACTCACAGTAACACGAAGGCGCAAGAGTGACAATATCAAAGTCCTCAAAATGGTGTGAAACATTCACATAAAATTTCACTACTTTGCAAAAACCCGCGTCTCATCTGCCTCTTATCTATAACGATGATAATTCTGACAATCGACATTACGTTGAAAGGTTTATATCGAATGAAACGAATGCTGTTATTCATTGTGATCATGTCTCTATTGACGGGCGGAATCCTCGTCACCGCGCAAACGGCTTCACTCACGCCAGAGCAAATTGAAGACATCGCACAAAGCGTGGTGGAAATTGGTGCTTTAAAGAACGGGCAAGTTGCTTCTATTGGTTCCGGGACGATTGTCAGTCCTGATGGCTTGATCTTCACCAACCGCCATGTGGTTGAAGGCGGCGATGATTTCTTGATCCTCGTGCTGGTAGACCCTTCCGAACCCCCCGTTGAGCGTTACCTCGCCAGCGTGGTTGGGCTTTCGCAAGAACTCGATTTCGCGCTGTTGCAAATTGACCGCGATCTCGATGGCAACCAAATCGACACGACCCAGTTGAATATGCCGACGATCCCCTTAGCGGGAGAACGTGCGCGGTTAGGCGAGAGCATTTCGGTGTTCGGCTACCCGGGTTTGAGCGAAGGCTATCTCGTCTATACCACGGGTACGGTTTCTGGCGTGCAAAACGAAACGGTGAACGGTCAGCGCGTGCCGCTGTGGTATAACACCGACGCCGAAATCTCACCCGGAAACAGCGGTGGGACGGTTGTCAACCAGAATGGGGAATACATCGGCATTCCGACATCGGTACGTTCCGAAGGGACAACAGGGGGTCGTTTAGGCGGCATTTTGACTCTGCCCGCTATCCTTGCTGAATTGGACATCACCGCGCAGGAAATCAATTCCGGTCAGGTGGATGAAGTGGTCGCGCAAGGGGTTGGCGGCGGCGCTAACGACGAGGTATTGACGGGTGTCGGTCTGGATTACTCGCTTGAACCGAATTACGGCATCATTGATTTGAACGTAGGCTTCGAGCCTGACCCGTTCATGCAAGATGTGATAGCGGGCGGCGATATTGACGTAAGCACGCTTAATCTGGGTTCGGAATGTATTGGCTTTGCAACAACGCAGCCCGATTTACGGCTCAACTGGTCGGGGTCTGGACAGTTGTTACGCTTCTTCTTCATGGCGGCGGGTGCGGACGGGGATGCAGCACTGTTGGTCAATGACCCGGCAGGGAACTGGCACTGTAACGATGATTCGGCAAGTGGCAACCTGAACCCGATGATCGATCTCGATAATCCAGTCGAAGGACAGTACGACATCTGGATCGCAAGTCTCAGCGATACCGATGTGGAAGGCACGATTTACATCACCGAACAGAGCAACGTCACGCCAGAGTAACTCCTTCCCCAAATTAATATCACCCCCCGACCCCCTCTCCACTTGGAGAGGGGGTCGGGGTGAGGTTCCGATCTCCGTCTCGTTTCCCCCTTTGGACGGATGAATCGCACGCCCAACACGGGTATCCTGATCAACGTGTGAAGTGAGAAGGACATCTCTACAATGGCGGCAAAAGAAACATTACGACTCGTGACCGATCTCGACGGCGAAACAGCGATTCGCTTGTGGCTAGAGGGACTCGGCATTGATTCGGTGGTCAAGACAGAAGTTGAGGATCGCGTGGTGTACTGGGCAGACGGTCCCGGGATGATCCTCATGGCGGCAGAAGTGAGCGAACGCGCCCGTAGTTGGATGCGTGAAACGTTCAACTTACCCGCGACGCTCGAAATTGGGTTTGAACTGGACGCATGTCGGGATCGATTCTCGCCGCAAACGACGATCATCAAAGGAACGCTCGAATTTCTTAAGCGAACGGGCGCAGATGGCGGTTTGTGGTTCGAGTCGAATAAGACGCTGGTGCTGATCAAGCGGGGGGATGAGCTGACATTGAACGAGCGTGAGGATATTTGGACTCCCCTACGTCTGAATCTCGTTAGTGAGCCTCACAAGCAAGAAGCATTACAAGCATTTTAGTTCACAGTGGACGGTTCACAGTTCACAGTAAAAGCAGTTTGTAACTGTAAACCGTCCACTGTGAACCGTAAACTGTTTATACTGTTGGGCGGATAACCGAAAGAACCCGTCCCTGAATCTGACAATGTGCCGCGCTCACGTAGATCGCATCCATTGTCGGGTGGGCGGGCTGTAAGCGGACTTTTTCGCCCTCATTGTAGAAATACTTGAGCGTGGTTTCGCTCCGTTCGTCTAACCACACCGCGACCATATCCCCGTTGTTGGCAAACGCCTGTTTACGGAAAATGACAATATCCCCGTCACTGATCATGGCGTCGATCATCGAGTCGCCTTTGACGCGCAACGCGAATACTTCCGACGCATCAACGCCGCGCAGCAGCATGGGCGCAACTTCGACTGCATCCCCGACATCTTGTGTATCGGTGAAGCTAGGGAGCGGCAGACCAGCGACGATTTGCCCCGCCATCGGCACACGCACAACCTGCATTGACGACAGAACAGGTTGAATCACGCCCTTCTTGCTGTTCTTGACCAATCGCAGCCCACGCGATGAACGCGCAGACCGCTCCAGATACCCCGCCGTCACCAATTTGTTGAGGTTGTAATTGACGACGGACGTTGAGTTAATGCCCGTCGCTTCCCCGATCTGGCGAATGGTGGGAGGAAATCCGTGCGTATCAATATGAACTTCAATGAAACGTAGGATATTCCGCTGCTTTTCCGATAGTTTTAGACGATCTCTCATTGGTTGCCTCCATTAAGCTATAAAACGAAACATATTTTCGATTGTAGGCGAACGAGCGTTCTAAGTCAAACAATTCCTTTCTTAAGGGTGCATTTCAAGTTAGGGGCAACACGTTTGAAATCTGAACCTAATACTCTATGCTTGAGCAAATCCGCCCCCAAAGTGAAATGAACCCCGTGCGCTTTCATCCAAGCGCTAAAGCGCAAGGTTTTCCCGCGCCGGAATGCTATAATAGGAGGAGAATTCGCAATTTTTCGGGTGAAAAATCAGATGACCAGTCTGCTCCACAGTTTGCGCGAACGTGATGCTTTTCTGCTGCCTCTACTGGCGGAAGTTTGGAAAGTCAATGTTGATATGATGGAACCGCCCGCCATGATTGAAGTGCTCAACCGGGCAATGCTCGACCCGGCACGCGCTGAAATCGTGTGGGATGCGTTGGGCGAACGCGAACGTGGGGCGCTGCAAATTTTGATCACGACAGGCGGCGGGAAAATGCCCGAAGCGCGGTTTACCCCCCTGTTCGGCGCAATCCGGCAAATGGGCGCGGCGCAAGCAGCGAAAGAGAAGCCGCACATCAACCCCGTGACCGCTTCCGAAGCCCTGTACTATCGCGGCTTGATCGGCTTGGGTTTCGAGATCGCGGATACGGGTCAGCGGCGGATCGTGTACATCCCATCAGACCTCACCAGTGTGCTGCCCACGCACAAAACATCCTACGATAACGTCTCTGACGAGGACGACGAGTTCCCGATCACCGAAGCCGAACCACTTCCCGCCTTAGACAAGGTGGATAACGTGCGGGCGGCGGATACGTCGATTGTGGATGATATGACGACTCTGCTGGCGTATTTACAGCTTCATGCGCCGCTGTTAGAACGTGATGCCTTCACCCCCGCTGACGGATCGGCGCTGGCGAAAGTGATGCTGCAACAGGATCGCGCCCGTCTGGTGTTTTTGCTCTCGTTGGGCGCGGGCGCAGACTTGATCGAAGTGCAGGGCGGACGTGCGCTGCCCAAACGGACAGAGGCGCGGCGCTGGTTGGGCGGCAGTCGGTCTGAACAACTGCGTAAGCTGGCGGAAATATGGCGTGATACGGCGGCATACGTCGATTTGTGGCACGTCCCCGGCTTGGTGGTTGAGCGCGACGCTGGCACGATGAATCAATACAATCCAGCGGGGGCGCGGACTGCCGTCTTGGAGATCATGAAACATGCGCTTCCCGCTCAGGGGTGGTGGTCAGTCGATGATTTCATCGACATGATCAGGCAGGACAGCGCCGACTTTCAACGCCCCAACAGCGACTTTGACAGTTGGTACATTCGCAACGATGATGGCGAATACCTGACGGGTTTGAAAAGTTGGGACGCGGTGGACGGCGCTCTGCTCGACTACTTGATCACATCGCCGCTGCATTGGCTCGGCATGGTCGATTTAGGCGAAGGCGCGGCACGATTTACCGCCTACGGACGCGCCTTTCTCGGCTTGAACGCCTACCCTAACCCCACCGAAACAGGCGAAAAGATTGAAGTGGGCGCAGACGGATCGCTGCGGGTATCGCGCAAGGTCGCCCGCATTGACCGTTTCCAGATTGCCCGCTTTGCAACGTGGATGGGCGTGGATAACGGCGTTTACCTGTACAAAATCGACACAGACAGCATCAACCGCGCCTCTGGACAGGGCATCAACACGGGACACATTGCCGCGTTCGTCAGCCGTGCGACGGGCGACGCGCCGATTCCGTCTGCGCTGGCGAATCTGCTCAACAACTGGAAGTCGGGCGCGGTTGCTACCGTGCAAATTGAGCGCGTGCTGGTGCTGCGAACCATGTCACCGGAGATTATGAAGCTGATCATGGAGACGCCCGCGCTGCGCCGATTCATGGGCGCTCAACTGGGCGAAATGGCGGCGATTGTGCGTGCAGATAACATGAACGAACTGCGTGACGCGCTCGGCGGGTATGGCATCCAAGCAGAAATTTTAGGGGGATAACAATGTTACGCAGTATGCGAATGAAGAATTTCAAATCGTGGGCAGACACAGGTGATATTCGCCTCGCCCCGATCACGGGTTTCTACGGCGCGAACAGTTCCGGCAAAACGAGTCTGCTGCAAATGCTGCTGTTGATAAAGCAGACGGACACATTGAACGATCCGCAAACTGACCTTTTCTTGGGCGATAGCTCATCCCTCGTGAATTTAGGGACATTTTACAGCATTGTTCACAAACACGATGTAGGGTCTGAAATCGAGTTTTCGTTAGCATGGCATGAAGAATATATTTATCACTATGCAGACGATGATGAGCAAACAAATGAGAATCTATTTCATGATGATACCCTCAAATTCAAATGCACATTTCAAGAGACTGAAGGTCGTATATTGGCTAATCAGTTTGAATATATAACGGGAAATGATAATGTCGTCATATCTCGCGGTGTGGATGAAGGTGGCATATATAGCCAAGTCAGCACCGAAGGCAAATTTCATCATGTTTTGTTATCCCTAAACACACAGGTTCCAAGAACATTTTGGGGTACAAGTGGCGTTATTAACATTGGGGATGATACGCTCAGACATTTGCGATTAGAACGCTTTCTTGATGAACAATTAAATCAACTCAAGTATTTGGGACCCTTACGTGCAACACCGGAACGTGTTTATGTATGGGGCGGCGATAAGCCAAGCGACGTAGGAAAAACTGGCGAACGTATGATTTCAGCCTTGATGTCTACTCGTGCGAAGGGTGAAACCAACCTTGAGCAAAAGGTTGCGGAGTGGCTCAAGAAAATGGGATTGATCCACTCGTTCAAACTGCAACCTATCGCTGAGGGACGCCGCGATTATGAGATCGTTGTCAAGAAAACGGCGGAAAGTGCCGAAGTCTTGATCACTGACATTGGCTTCGGCGTGTCACAGCTTTTGCCCGTGCTGGTCTTGTGCTACTACGTTCCCGAAGGTTCTACGCTCATCTTAGAGCAGCCGGAAATCCACCTGCATCCGTCCGTGCAAGCCGATTTAGCCGACGTGTTTATTGATGTGATCAAGAATCGCAACCTGCAAATCATCTTCGAGAGCCACAGCGAATATCTGCTCCATCGTTTGCAGCGACGCATGGCGGAAGAAGGTTTAGCGAAAGATCAAACGGCGCTGTATTTCTGTCGTGCAGAAGGCGAGTCCTCACAACTTGAAGAATTGGCGTTAGATGAATATGGCAACATCTCCAACTGGCCCAAAGACTTCTTTGGCGACTCGACAGG
>JBBQRJ010000106.1:0-12154 GCA_038214955.1 Aggregatilineales bacterium
ATGTTTTGGCTGGAATACGGTCGAAGCGCCAGAACGCGGACCCGCGATACTCGTGCCTATGGATTAGTCTACCTGAGTGGGCTGTTGCGGATGGAAGCGAAGCGAAACATCGCCCAAATTGCGCGGAGTGGAACAGTGTCCCCTCAAAATATGCAGCATTTTATGAGCCAATCACCGTGGTCAGCCGACCAGATGATTGCAAAAATGCAAATGGCAGTAGTGGAGCGCCCGGAACTGGCGGGGGGGATGCTGATCTTGGACGAAAGTGCCGACAAAAAATCAGGCTCCAAAACGGTCGCTGCCGGACGCCAACACAATGGACGACAAGGGAAAGTAGACCTATGCCAAGTGGGCACCTTTTTGGCATATGCGCACAACGGCATTTGGACATGGATCAATGGCGAGATCTTCGTGCCCGAACGTTGGTTTAGCCCGGAATACGCGGCGCGCCGAGCCAAAGCAGGCATTCCTGAGCAGTGGGAATTCAAGACTAAAATCGAATTGGGGTGGGCAATGATTGAACAGTCCCTTGTCCAAGGACTCCCGTTTGTGGCGGTCGCGTTTGACTCGTTATACGGACGGAGTACTTGGCTGCTCAACCAATGTCGAACTGCGAATATTGAGTTTTATGCTGACTTGCCCGAATCCGCCCTTGTCTATCGGCAGCCCCCAACCCTTGATGCTGACGGTCAAGGGGTCGGACAAACGGCGGTTGCGGTCAAGACCTTCTCGACCGCTCGCAAAACCCAGTGGCAAACAGTGAATATCCGCCGCGCGGATCGGGGTATCTTGCGTACCGACTTTGCCCGCATCCCGGTTTGGACGGTTCAGCCCGACGGCACGATTTGTGCTGAAACACTCCTGATTCGCCGTGACAAAAAGCGTTTGGTCTACACTTTAACCAACGCCGCCCCAGAATTGCCTTTAGAAACCTTAGCCTTTCGTAAGTCCGAACGCTATTTTGTCGAACGCAGCATCCAAGATGCCAAGTCCGAATTGGGATGGGACGATCTTCAAGCCATTAAGTTGCAAGCTTGGCAGCATCAATTGGCGTTGACTCTGCTCGCCAGTTGGTTCATTGCTGAAACCCGTCTCGATTGGCGTAAACAATATCCACCCGACCCGACTTTACTGGAAAAGTATGACCGTGACGATATCCTTATGGATATTCTTCCTGAACTGTCGGTTGCAAATGTTCGTGAATTGCTCAGAGCCACGCTTCCACTCCCTCAACTTTCGCCTGAGGAAGCGGCTGTTTTGGTCATGTCTCATTTGGATAACCGCACCCGTTCTCGCCGTTCCAAGCTCAAAAGGCAACGTGGTCTCTAATGTGACATTGGCGTAGTAGTTACGCTTGATTTTGATGCGTTTGCCCTAACCATGTATATGCCATTTCTTGACGGCAGCAAAAAACCGCGTTATACAGCATTTTTGAAGCATCGTTGAAAGGAAGAATATGCCAAAAATAACGTTTATAGGCGCGGGTAGCACCGTGTTTGCCAAGAATTTGCTAGGCGACATTTTGAGCTTTCCTGAACTGGCTGGCTCAGAAATTGCGCTGTTCGACATCGACACCGAACGTTTACGCACCTCAGAGATCGTCGCGCACCGGGTCGCAGAAGCCCTCGGCGCACAGCCGAAGATCAGCGCAACGACAGATCGCCGGGTGGCGTTGGAAGGCGCAGACTACGCCATTTCGATGATTCAGGTCGGCGGTTACAAACCAAGCACCGTCGTCGATTTTGAAGTCCCCAAGAAATACGGTTTGCGTCAAACCATTGCCGATACGCTGGGCATTGGCGGGATTATGCGCGGCTTGCGGACGATCCCCGTACTGCTGGATATGTGTCACGACATGGAAGAAGTCGCCACCGATGTGACGTTCTTGCAGTACGTGAACCCGATGGCGATGAACTGTTGGGCGATCAGCCGTGCGTCTACGATTAAGACCGTCGGGCTGTGCCACAGCGTGCAGGGGACAGCGCATCAACTAGCGGACGATATTGGCATCCCGCTAGAGGAGATCAATTACATCGCGGGCGGCATTAACCACATGGCGTTTTACCTCAAGTTCGAGCGCAACGGCGAAAACCTCTACCCGCTCATCCGTCAGGTGATGGAAGAAAAGCGCGTGCCAGACTGGAATCGCGTGCGCTACGAAATGTTCAAGCGGCTTGGCTATTTCGTGACCGAAAGCAGCGAACATTTCAGCGAATACGTTCCCTGGTTCATCAAGCGGGATCGTCCTGACCTGATCGAAGAATTTAATATCCCGTTGGATGAATACATCACCCGCTGCGAAAACCAGATCGCCAATTGGGAAAAGCAGCGTGCCGCAATGGAACGGGGGGAAGGCATTGAAATTCATCGCAGCGTGGAATACGGCTCGCAGATTATCCACAGCCTTGAGACGGGGCATCCGCGTGTCGTTTATGGCAACGTGGCGAATCGCGGCTTGATCAACAATTTGCCGGAAGGCTGCTGCGTGGAAGTGCCTGTGCTGGTGGATAAGAACGGCTTGCAGCCTACGAAAATCGGGACTCTGCCGCCCCAACTCGCCGCCATGATGCAGACGAACATCAATGTGCAATCGCTCACCGTCGAAGCCGCGCTGACTGGCAAACGAGAACACATCTATCACGCCGCAATGCTTGACCCGCACACGGCGGCGGAATTGTCGCTCGATCAAATTGAGTCGCTGGTAGACGACCTGATCGCCGCACATGGCGATTGGCTGCCCGCGTATCACTAGCACCTCACCCTAAATCCCTCTCCGAAAATAGGAGAGGCACTTCAAATAACGTGCTTGTCTCCCCTCTCCCTTGGGAAAGGGGTCGGGGGTGAGGCGATTTCGCGTTTATTGATTTATTGATTTATTCATTCATTGTGTACAAGAATCAGCACCTTTTTTCATACATCGTGTAGAATAATAAGAATAATCGGTTGCAAAGCGAGATAAAACAATGATCATCGGTATTCCGAAGGAAGTTAAAGACAACGAATTTCGTATTGCGCTCCCCCCCGGCGGCGTGCGTGAGCTGACCCGACGCGGACATAAGGTCTTTGTGGAAGCGAACGCGGGGGCGGGCAGCGGCTTCACCGACAACGAATATATACAGGCGGGCGCTTTAATCGGGAACACTGCCGCTGATGTATGGACTCGTGCAAATATGGTCGTCAAGGTGAAGGAACCGCTTCCTTCGGAATATGGCTTCTTGCGCGAAGATTTGATCCTGTTTACGTATTTGCATCTCGCCGCCAGCGAAGAACTCACCCGTGCGATGATGGAAAGCGGCGTGATCGGCATTGCCTACGAGACAGTTGAGAACGAACATGGTCAGCTTCCCTTGCTCCAGCCGATGAGCGAAGTCGCTGGACGCATGGCAACGCAGATCGCGGCGTTCTACCTGCAAAAACCCGAAGGCGGACGCGGCATTTTGATGGGCGGCGTCCCCGGTGTGCGTCCCGCGCATGTTGTTGTTCTGGGCGGCGGGTCGGTGGGGACGAACGCGGCACAAGTGGCGCTCGGTATGGGCGCAACGGTCACGCTGTTGGATGTCAACACGGAACGGCTGGTATACCTCGATCAAATTCTGCATGGGCGCTTGTTGACCATGTATTCCAATGAATTGAATATCCGTGAGGCGTTGGTCACAGCGGACGCAGTGATCGGCGCGGTGCTGGTCACGGGAGCGCGTGCGCCGCGCTTGATCACCCGCGAAATGCTGTCGATTATGCCACGCAGCAGCGTGATTGTGGATGTGGCGGTGGATCAAGGGGGATGCGTGGAAACGACTCACCCGACAACTCACAGCGACCCGACCTATATGGTCGATGGCGTGCTGCATTACGGTGTAGCCAACATGCCGGGTGCGGTGCCGCGTACATCGAGCTTTGCGCTGTCGAATGCGACTCTGCGCTACGTCCTCAAGCTGGCGGGCGGCGAACTGCGCGACGTGCTGGACAGCGATCCCGGCTTGGCAAAGGGCATGAATCTGTGTTGGGGGCATGTGCTGCATCCCGCCGTTGCTGAAACCTTTGACATACCGCTTGGCAGCTTCGATGTGCTGACGAAAAAGCCACAGTAGGCAGCGATCTACTTCTCCGCCAATTTCTTCTGGATATAAGCGGGGCATAGTTCGGTGACCGTTAAGCCGTTCTCAGCGAGGACGGCTTTGTCTTTCTCCCAATCGGTATCTGTCGCGTCGATGATGGGCGGAGTTGGCTCATGGGCTAAGGCAACCGCCGCGAATTTGCGATCTTTGGGGTCACGTAAATGGAACGGGAGTAAACCAAAACCAGCACCATCATGTGCAATCTCAACTTCAACTAGACGCTTATCACGCGGTTGAGTTTCCAACGCATTGAGATATTGTTCAGCAAGTCCGCCTTTTAGAATGTTGTTGCGATACTCACCAATAATTTGTCGCCTAACAAGGTCAGTGACCAGCTTATCTCCACTTTTCATGAACTGCTTAATCCAAGCCTGAGCCGCTATCACGCATAACGCTTCTTCTCTTGTTTTGACGTTCGCTAAATTTACATCTATTTGAACCCAAACGTTCGTGTCAACGACGTAATTACTCACTCGCGGACAACTCCTCAATACGACGTTGAGTCCCCGCGTCCATCATGGCTTCTAAATCGCCCGAAATGTCCCCGAAGAAGTTAGCGGGCCAGTTGGTGATTTGCCCATAAGGGTTGATTTCAACAGGCTTGATCTTTGAGCCATCGTCACTCGGTTCACAGAAATAGGCTTTGATGTTCTCTGTTGTGGCGAAAGCCTGTTCCGGTTCGGCAATACGACGCTGTAGTCGGCGTAACAGGTGTTCGCTGTGACTTTCGATGATCAGTTGTAGTTTGCGCTTTTCCGCCACTTCGAGAAATAGATCGGCTAACTGCGCCTGTGCGTTTGGATGTAAATGCAATTCGGGTTGCTCGATGAGGACAATAGAGCCTTCGGGGACGAAAAACAGCATCGTGATCACGGGGAGAACTTGGGATATTCCAAAACCTGCATCAACCAATGAACTGTTTTGCGTTGCAACACTCACTCTAGGTTCGTAAAATCGTTTCTCTTTATCGAGTGCTGTAACATCGAATTTATCGACCAAACCAAGTCGATTTAACCAGTTTGCAACTTCAATATGTATATTATCTTTGCCACGTTCCGAAGAAATTAATGCTGCTATTGTATTACTGCCATCTGGTTCTATTGAGATTGGGGTAACGCCAGACCAAAGATATGCACGCTGAGGATATTGTCGTAGAGGTGCTAAATAAGAAAAAACTACCTCATTATTAATGACATCCCACAATCCTTCGATTGAGTCTTCTCCCTCTAGTGCAGCATCTACTAAATACGCTTCATCATTCTTATACTCGATTTCTAGCCTGAAAACGCTAGTTCTAAACGCCCCACGATATACTATATTAATGGATATTATTTCTGATAAACTATGTTTGTAACTGGTTTCTTGAAAACTGCCAAGATTCACATAGTCTCTTGGAGTACCACCGAAATTCACGTACCCAGTATCAAAAGATGGATCATGCTTGAGTGTTTGAACTAGTAATAATATAGATTGTAATATGCTCGTTTTGCCGGAACTGTTCGTCCCAAACAACAGCGTGATCGGCGCGAGGTCAATTTCCATTTCGCGCCAGCTTTTGAAGTTGCCGAGTTTCATTTTGGTCAGCATAATCCACGCTCACAATACATCTGATTCGTAAGCTGATCATAGAAAAGAAACGGGCGAATAGCAACCTATCCGCCCAAGAGATTGTTACCGGACGCGCCGTTGCGCGTCCCTACATCGGCTGTGCTTGCAGGAACTTCAACAGATGTTGATTGAACACCGCCGGATTCTCGTAGCTTGGCACATGCGCCGCGCCCTCAATGATCACCTTGTGCGCGTGGGGAATGCCTTGCGCCATGACCTCAGCCGCACGCACAAGTTCGGAATTATCGAGCGACCCTGCCACGATCAGCGCCGGACAGCGTACCTCGCCTAAGCGAGTCAAAGCGGGCGGATCGAGCGGATTGATCGGCTGCATATCGGCGATGAAGAACGTATTACGCTCTACCGGAATGCGATTCATCACCAGCGCCTTTTCGCGCAATGCCTGATCCATCTGATCAGGTTCGCGGAACTCGCCATCCAACCAGATGCGGATTTGCAGTTCACTCGCCCCCTCTGCATCCCCTTGCTGCATCGCGCCCATCATATCCATGATGTAGCGCGGCGGTGCGCCCTGCATTTCCCAACCGCTTGGCGTCGAATCGACGAGCGTCAGCGATGCGGCAAGCGAGGGTTGTTCAATCGCCAGATCAAGCAGAAGTTCGCCGCCCATTGAGCAGCCCACGAGATGCGCCCGTGTGATGCCGAGATGTTCCAGAAGCAGACGCGCTTCCTCACGGCGCGTCACAGGTGCGCTGACCGCGCTCGATTTGCCGTAACCGCGCATGTCGTAGCGAATCACATGGTAATGCTGTGCGAATGTCTCCCACTGTGCATCGAACATGCGACTGTCGAGAAACGCCGCGTGCGAGAATAGCAGCGGTTCGCCGCTTCCTGCTGTCTCGTAATAGATCGATCCGTCGCCTAAATCGAAGTGTCCGCTTGTAATCATTACATCATCTCCTTGTGTCTATAACTCTATGATAAACTGTGATCGGTGACACCCTATGTCACCCAAGTTTTTGGAGAACTCGAATGCGTGCGGATCGTCTGTTGTCCCTGATGATGCTGTTGCAAACACGCGGCAAATTGACCACTTCCACATTGGCAGAAGCCTTAGGCGTATCGCGCCGAACGATTCTGCGTGATGTCGAGGCGCTGTCGTTTTCCGGTGTGCCGATCTACAGTGAGGGGGGTCATGGCGGCGGAATCGCGCTGGATGAAGCCTATCGCACAACCTTGACCGGACTGCACGCGCCCGAAGTGCGATCTCTGTTCATCGCCAGCAACACGAGCGTGCTGAAAGACATCGGGTTAGATGATGCGTCAGAAAGGCTGCTGCTCAAACTGCTGGCGGCGCTGCCCACCGCCCATCGCCCCACCGTTGATCATATTCGCCAGCGCGTGCTAATCGATTCGGGGTGGTGGTGGCACGACGAGCAAACGCCGCCCTTCTGGGATGATCTGCAACACGCGGTCTATGAAGATCGATTAATTGAGGTGACCTATGAGCATTATCGCGGGGAAATTGTAGAGCGAACGCTAGAACCCTACAGCTTGGTCAACAAGTCGAGCCTGTGGTATCTGGTCGCACAGCGAGACGGCGAACTGCGAACGTACCGTGTCTCGCGCTTTCATCAGGTACGCTTGCTCGATCAACCGTTCACGCGACGCCCTGATTTCGATCTGCCGACTTTTTGGAGCGATCATCTGCAATCGTTCATGGATAGTTTCTCCGAATATCGCTGTACACTGCGGGTGCATCCCGAAAAAGCGGCATTCGTGAAATGGTTGCAACCGGGACGCTGGGAGGAAGTGAGCGAACCGGATCAACGGGGATGGATCACGCTGCGGCTGATGATGGAGTCCGACTTGATGGCAAAAATGCTCGTGTTCGGGTTAGGCGCATTCGTAGAAGTGATCGCCCCACCCGAACTGGCGGGCGCGATTTTAGCGGACGCCCGCGCATTGGTCGCACGTTTGACGGTTTGAGTCCTATAGGCAGCAAGTTAAGCGATTTGCCGGACGCTAAAGCATCCGGCAAGGGGTATTGAGCCTCCTTTAGGAGGCTCAAAGGCGCTCCATTTCAGTCCAATTATCCTATGCAAACGACGCTTTTGTTGGCTCCCCCTCCCTGAATTCGGGGAGGGGTCGGGGGTGGGGTGGGCTTATTTATGCCAGTGACTTGAGTTTGGACAGAATCGTATCGTAATCGCCATGCTTGTTACGGGCAATACCGTAGTCATCGCCGATGTTGACATCATTCGGGGATGAACTCAACTGCCAAGGCATGACCGTAAACGCGCCTTGTCTCTTCCAGAACGCAATTTCATCGCCTAAGAACTGCGTGCGGTCTCCTTCATTGATGCTGCCGCCCACTTCACCCACATAGAACGGCTTATCCAACGCCTTCGCTACGCCCACATCAATATTGATGTATTGCATCAAATCGTTTTTGTCGTGGCGATAATAATGCACGCCGATCACATCAACGGTGGGCATGTCGTACAGCTTGCGTGAGAAGGCTTCGCGGGTGGGCGGGGATACCTGCGTGTAGACGTGATGCGTCGTGATCAAACCAAGCGAAACGAGATGCGTGCTTGAAACATCTTTGATCACCGTACTCGCTTCTTTCACGTAGTCCGCATAGGCATTGCTGGCGGCGGTCTGTTGGAGTCCTTGCTGCTGTCCGTCGGGCTGATAAATGCCGAATTCGTTGCCCAATTCCCACAGCAAAATGTTCGGGTGATTGCTGAAGGCTTCGACTATTTTTTTGATGTGGGGAAGATATGCCGTGCGGTAGTGCCGCGAGGTGAAGTAGTCTGCAACCATGTGACCCATCGGTCCCCGATGGAATTGATCGCTGCCGGGGATAAACATTTGAGCGCCTGTCAAGCTGTCATCCAGACAAACGAACGCCTGCATGTTGAACTTCTTGAGCGTTTCGAGCGCCTTCTTCAATTGATTGATCGTCCCCGCCGTGTCGTGGCTGCGGCGGCTGGCAAAGAAGCGCACATACTTCACGCCCAGATCACGCGCTACGCTCAACTGTTCATCGCGCAAGCCTTCAGATGCAAACTGAATCCCGTCCGCGCCAGAGCCATAATAGGCAAATTCGCGCATATTCATGCCCAGTTTCCATGTGAGTATGGGTTTCTCGACTTTCTTGAGGAACTTGGCAGACATCCAGCCTTCGACAGTCGTATTATCTGCCTTCTTGAACTTCACATTGACCCACGCACTATCCTCGTTGAACTTGATAAATTCAACGACCATGCCCACTGGAAAAACGCCATGGCTCTGCGCTGTTGAGTTTGAATCTACACGTAAATTCAGACCCTGTGTCAGGCGATACAGGATCACCTCTACTACGGGTATGACTGGCGCAATCTTTTCGAGAAATTGGGCGAACATCCATCCTTCGAGAATCGTGCTGTCAGCTTGCTTAAGTCGAACATTGATCCATGTTTGGTCGGCATTGAACTTGATAAATTCAACGAGGGTGTCAACGGGAAAAATGCCCTTACTTTGAGAACTACTGTTTGAATCGGACCGTAAATTCAAACTGCCCGTAACCCGATACATATTCATGAGAAAGCCTTTGTATCACTAGGGACGCACGTAATATTTGACTCACCTTACGCAGGGGGTCAGTTTGACCCCCACCCCACTCGCTGCGCTCGCCTCCCTCCCCCGAATTCAGGGGAGGGCGCAAACAGGAGTCTGCTTGCTCCCCTCCTCAAATTCGGGGAGGGGTCGGGGGTGGGGTCAGAAATAACGATCTGCCTAAGGTGAATATTTAACTGATTTCATTGTACAGCCTATTTTATACCCGAAGGGTCATTCTTTAGGCGGATCATCGGCGTATAATAGGTAAACAGGGTAGTGAGAGGATTACAAAGATGGATGTCCAAACGCGCATCGGGATGCCGATGGATGAGTTCATCCGGCAGTATGAGCAGCAGCCTTTTGAACTCATCAACGGGGAAAGGATTGAACGAATGCCGCCAGTTGCAATTCATGGAGAAATTGTCCGCTTATTAATCGCTCTACTCACAAGAACAACGGCATTTATAACCTATACCGATATGCCCTTCGTTTTGGAGGATACACGGAATTGGGTCAAAGGCTCTCTTGTCCCAGATGTGATGATGTACGAAGCGAATCGCCTTGCGGAATACAAAAAGAGTAATCTCGATTGGGGGGGTAAACCCTTTGTGCTTGTGCCAGATGTGTGTATCGAGGTGATTTCTCAGACAGATAACTATTCTGATCTCGATGATAAAGTGCTGGTCTACCTCAGTTACGGTGTTCGACTTGTATGGGTGATCAACCCGCGCAACCAGACGATCAAGGTGTACACAAACGGTAGCAACCAGATCACCCAATTGACTGTCAATGATACGCTCACGGGCGGCGATGTGTTATCGGGTTTCAGCACACCCGTCAGCGCAATTTTCCCACAAGAATAAGGGCGAACACATAGGTTCGCCCCTACGAGAATAATTTTCGCTTAGAACAGCGACTCCAGCCGATCCACCACTTGAGTTAGCACGCCGAATGTTTCTTCGACGGCTTGCGGCGTGGTCATATCGACGCCCGCCAGCTTGAGCGCATCCAGTGGATAGAGCGAACTCCCCGCCTTGAGGAATTGCAGATACTTATCTGCTGCGCCCGCTTCGCCCGCCAGAATGCGATTCGCCAGCGCGTGCGCCGCCGAAATGCCGGTTGCATACTGGAAGGTGTAGTACGGCACGTACAAATGTCCGAACTGCGCCCATGTGATTCCCACGCGGTCACGGTCAACGTGAACTTCTTCGCCGTAACCCTCTTGGAACAAGTCCGCCATCAGTTCGTTGAGGCTTTCGGCAGTCACGCCTTCGCCGCGTTCCACACGAGAATGAACTTCCAGTTCAAACCGTGCCAGCGTCGGCATGATGAAGAAGTAGCGGTGAACATTGTTCATCGTCTCATCGATCAGCGCGAGTTGAAAATCCCGATCTGTGTTCGACTTCATCAAATGAGCGCGTACCATTGCCTGATTGAAATTCGAGGCGGTTTCCGCCGCGAACATCGAGTAATCGGCGTAGGCATAGGGCTGGTTTTGCCATGTGAAATATGAGTGCATGGAATGACCGAGTTCGTGTGCCAGCGTACTCATCGAACGCAGATCGCCGTTATAGCTCATCATGATCACGGGATGCGTCCCCTGCCAGCCAAACGAGAATGCGCCCTGTGATTTGCCTTGATTCGGGTAAACATCGACCCACCGTTGTTCAAGGCAGCCGCGCCGTAAGGTGTTGACGTATTCCCCACCGAGCGGAGCCATGCCCTCGCAGATCATCTCAACGGCTTGCTTATAATCCACCGGGGGGCTGTTGAGGGTGAGCGGCGCCCAAATATCATATGAGTGCAGCACATCCACCCCAAGCGCCTTCTTACGCGCACGCCAGTAGCGATGCCACGTTGGGATGTGTTTCTTATACGTGTCGATCAGGTTATGGAACACGGAGGTCGGCAGATTGAACGGGAACAACTGCGATTCCAGCACGTTATCGAAGCGCCGCGCCCGCATGAAGAATACGTCGCGTTTCATGGCAGTTGATAAGCCCGCCGCCGCCGCATTCTTGACGCTCAAATAGCCGTCAGCATAGCTTTCCCATGCGGTACGCCGAATTTCGCGGTCAACGTCGTAGACGAGAATACCCTCTGTACCATGAGTGACGGGATATTCTTTCCCGTCGCTGCCGATGGCGGGTCGGAACTGCAAATCGGCGTTGATCATCGCGTCGGCGATGTTGTCAGCCGCGTTGAACGGATCACCGACCAGACCGAGCAGTTCTTCGACTTCGGCAGAGCGAACATGCGCCTGTTGGCGGAACAAATCTTCGACCATATGCGCGTAGACTTTCAAGCGGGGTTCGCTTTCTATCCACTGGTTCAGCTTGTCTTGACCCACTTGCAGCAGTTCAGGGTTCATGAACGAAGCGGCGGCTTGCCAGCGTCCTAACAACCCGTAGGCTTGATCCGCCATTGCGTTCGCGGCTTGATCGGTCTTATCAACTGCTTGTTCCATGAGCGCATAAAGAAATACTTTGCCCACTGCCCGCCAGAACTCTGCCGAGAACTCTAACCAGTCGGCAAGCACGGCGGGGCTGTCGCCTAAATGCCCTTTGTACGGGTCGGCTTCTCCCAAACGGCTGATCAAACTGTCATACGAGGCACGCCATTCGTCTGGTGTGGCAAAAACACTCTCACGATTCCAGCGATCTTCTTGCGGGATGGCGCTGCGTGCAGGGTTTAAAGTCATGAGGCTCACTTTTCCTAGATGTATTTGAAATTTTTAAAACGATAACCGGAATTTGAAAGACTGTCAATGTATTCCAACCGCACAAATTTGTTAAGATTCTATATCGGCAGACGCCGTTCACGGGTGTCTCTACACAGCGATAGTTCATGTAAACTAGGGCTGT
>JBBQRJ010000107.1:0-12098 GCA_038214955.1 Aggregatilineales bacterium
GGTTCGACTGAATTGATCGTGATCATTGTTGTGCTTGGCTTGATGCTGTTAGGCTTGGCATTTTTGCCCTTACGCGGGCGACAGTTGGAAAACGAATACTCTAAACGGATGCAGGCGTTAGGCGACAAATACAGCGAAACGTTGACGCGGGCGGCAACCAAGCAAATTGACTATGGTATGAGCTTACGCCGGGACTCGATTGCCCCGCTCACCCGCTTGATTGACGCGCAAACCGAAATCCATACGACTCAGCTCAAACGATTGCAAGCGGCGGGTGAAACACTCGTCAAGATCGAAGCGGACTTGACCGCGATGGGCAAACCCGGCTTACTGGGAATTTTGAGGTAACACTATGGCAGTACAAACCCTAGATGGTGCGCTGGCAGCGTTCCGTGAAGGCGAAGTCAAACTACTCACCGAGATCGCTACGGCGCTTGCAGAAGTCAAAGACGCGGACGAAGATCGGCGGCGTCTGCTCGATGTGGCGCAAGACCTCCGCGAAATGTTCTTTCTCGTGGTGATCATTGGCGAATTTAACGCGGGTAAATCGTCGTTCATCAATGCGCTGTTAGGCGATGAACTGCTGGCAATGGGCATCACGCCGACCACAGACGCGATCCACCTGATTCGCTACAACGAAAACACCACGCGCAAACCGAACGTCCGTGAAGATGGAATCCACGAATGGACTCACCCCAATACGGGCGCTGTCGGCGTGGCGCTGGTGGATACTCCCGGCACGGGGTCGGTGTTCCAGAAGCACGAAAAGACGGCGAAAGCATTTTTGCACCGATCCGACCTCGTGATTTTCGTGATCTCTGCGAAGCGTGCGTTTGCCGAAACCGAACGCATCTATCTTGAACTGGCGAAAAGCTACGGCAAGAAGATCATCCTCGTCGTGAATCAAGTTGATTTGCTGTCGCCCAACGAACTGCGCGAAGTGCGTGGTTTTGTCGAACGACAGGCGAAAGAACTGCTCGACTTCGACCCGTTGATCTTCCTTGTGTCTGCGAAAGAGGCGCTCCAAGCCCGCCGCAATGGTCAAATTGAGGAAGGCGGCGGCATGGGTGGAGTCAAAGCGCATTTGCGCGGCGTGTTGAGCGAAGCCCCTCCCGCCAAGCAAAAGTTACTCGCGCAGTTGGACACCGCAGATCGCACGGTCAAGCACTATTATGACGAAGCGAAAGCCCTCTACGACCTGATCGGCGCAGACACCACCAAAGTCCGCGATATTCAGCGCGAATTGGATCAGCAATCCGGCGGATTGAGTGGGCAGCTTGCCCGCGCCCGTGCCGATATTGACGCGGTGTTCGAAGGAATGCGCGTGCGGGGATTGGCGTTCATCAATAAGTATTTGTCCATTCGCAGCATCGGACGTTCGCTTAATCGGGAAGCCATGCAAGCCGAATTCACCGAAACGGTTGTGAACAGCGCCAATCGTGAAATTGAGACGGCGACCAACGACTACATCAACGCTTTGATCGACAGCAGTCGCCAATACTGGCGCGGCGTGATCAACCGCCTCAACCAACTACGCGACCTCATGCAGCAGGAAATTGGCGGCTTAGACGCGGGGATGTACTCCGATCAACGTGAAGCCCTGGAAGAAGCGATTCGCATTGCCGAAAGCGAACTCAAAAGCTATTCGACAGGGCGAGTCATCGGGCAAATGCAAGAGATGTTCTCCACCAACACCAACGGCTTTTTGATCGGTTTCAGTACAGCGATCATCGGTACGCTGGTTACTATTCTGGCGATTGCCGCGCCGGGTCCGGTGATCGGGTTAGCCGCCGCTGCAACGATTATCGCCGCGCCGCTTGCCGCCGTTGGTGGGTATGCTGCCTACCGTTACTATCGCCGTGTAGAGCGCGATACTAAAGACGATTTGAACAAGCGGATTGACGGCATCGAGAAGGCGTATCACGACGCATTGGACGACCTGACACGCAAGGAACGCAGCCGCTTGACCGAATATGGCAAGCAGGTGTTGACGCCTATTTTCAGCCGTTTGCAAGTCCTCGCAGAACGCTACGAGACGCAAGCCGAAGGTTTCCGTAAGTATTTAGACCAAAGCGCGACTT
The DNA here is from genome assembly GCA_038214955.1 of Aggregatilineales bacterium. Taxonomy (GTDB): domain Bacteria; phylum Chloroflexota; class Anaerolineae; order Aggregatilineales; family Phototrophicaceae; genus Flexifilum. The sequence goes on from JBBQRJ010000107.1 coordinate 2,082, forward strand.
TGCGGCGAGGTATTGAGGAATTGAAGTAGTGGATCTGATTGAACAGTTCATCATTGTTGTTCAACTGCTGCTGGCGGGCTTACTCGCGGGATTGATTGGCATGGATCGTGAACGTAGAGGGCGGGATGCGGGCTTACGCACGCACATGCTTGTCGGGATCGGTTCATGCTTCTTCACCTCCCTGTCGATTTTCGCATTCGATCCGGGTGATCCGGGACGGGTTGCCTCGCAAATTTTGCCGGGGATCGGCTTTCTCGGCGCGGGGGCAATCCTCAAACAGCAGTCTAACATTCAAGGTTTGACCACTGCCGCCAGCATCTGGATTACGGCGGCGGTGGGAATGGGTATCGGATCAGGTGCATGGTTCGCATCGATCAGCGCTACACTGATCATATGGTTTACGTTGGTGATCGTTCAGCGCTTGAAGCCTGAAGATGAAACGAACGAGTCAACCGAAGGTGATGCCTAAGTCACGCGCCATTTGCACCATGTCGCTGTTGGGGTCAACCTGTTTCATGTGCAGCGCGTCGATCATCGGGACAGAAGTAATTTCCTCACCGCGCAGCGCCACCATATAGCCCCATTTATTTTGCGCCGCCAGATGCACCGCCGCCGAACCAAAGCGAGTCGCCAACCAGCGATCATGCGGCGTGGGCGTTCCGCCGCGCTGCAAATGCCCTAGCACCGTGACTCGCACTTCCGCGCCGATGCAGTCCGCGATCATGTTGCCGACGAGATAGCCGATTCCGCCTAAACGCATCACGCCGCCCGACTTGATGTAATACTCTGGCGCTCCGCCGGCGGGGGCTGCGCCTTCTGCTACCACAATCAGGCTGTAGTTGCGCCCATCCGTCCGCATCTTCTGAATATGGTTGCACACGATGTTCACATCGAACGGGATTTCGGGGATCAAAATGGCGTCTGCGCCCCCTGCGACTCCCGCTTTGAGCGCAATCCAACCTGCATTGCGTCCCATGACCTCCAACACCATCACGCGGTGATGACTTTCAGCCGTCGTCTGCAATTTATCGAGGGCTTCCGTCGCCGTAAGGATGGCGGTATCAAACCCAAACGTGACATCCGTCTGCGCGAGGTCGTTATCAATCGTTTTGGGGACACCCACGATTCGAGCGCCGCGATCTACCAGCTTTTGTGCAATCGCCATCGTGCCATCGCCGCCCGCGACGATCAACGCTTCGATGCCCATGTTCTCTAAGCGGCGCAATGCCTCCTCTGAGAGATCAACGGGTTCAACTGTCCCGTCCGGTTGTTCGACCATTTGCACAAACGGATCGCCGCGATTGACCGCGCCCAAAATTGTGCCGCCGCGTGTCAACAAACTTCGCACCTGTTCTTCGGTCAAGATGTTGGCTGGCGCATCACGCAGTAGCCCGTCAAAGCCCTGACGAATGCCGATCACGTCCCACCCGTAACGATTCTTCGCGGTGAGGACAACCGAACGGAGAACCGCGTTCAATCCCGGCGCATCACCGCCGCCTGTGAGAATGCCTAATGTTTTCATCACTCTGCCTCAGTCCGAGAGCGGGATTATAGCGCAGAAAAAGCACATTTGTGTTAAAATTGAGCAACATATTGTCATCAGCAGAGAGATTCTATGGCGCGTAGAAGAAGCAGCACTAGCAATACCAATAGACGCAGTTCGACAACAAGCGAACGTGGTTATCAGGGGCGGCGCAAGAGTGATGATGAAGCCCGTGTAGAGCGGATCACATGGGCGCTACTTGTGCTGGTCTTTGCGATCACGCAAATTTTACCCGAAGGTTCGCTGCCGAATTGGTTCATCCCGCTCTCTGGCGGACTCATTTTGTTAGGGTCAGGCGCGTATCAGTATTCACGCGGTTGGCAAGTCAGCCCGATCACATGGATCGGCGGCGTGGCTGAAGCTCTGCTGGCGTATTACGTATTTAACATCAACCCTGCGGCAGACATGCTGGGCGAATCGCTGTTGGTGTTCGTAGGCGTGATTTTGTTCGGTTTGATCACCGGTGAAACGTAGGCGCTTGACTTTTTCGCCTAGATAGGCTATTTCATAGGTGTATGGTTTTGTGCATATTGCCCGAAGGAAACAATGAGCGAGTCCAATCCCCGTTTAACCGTTGAAGATGTGCGAAAACTGGCGCTCCCCTTAGGGACGCGAGTCGTCGCTGGAGAGGGTTTGCTCCTCAGCCGTCTCGTCTCGTGGACGACGGTCGTGTATCCCGAAGACGGGGTGAACGCCAAAACCCTGCAAAAAGACGAACTCATTCTGGTTGCGCCCAACGAACAGATTGGGTCGCGGCATATGAGCGACTCGGAAATTGTGCGCTGGGCGTCCGAACACAAAGCGTCGGCGGTGGTGTTAAGCGACTCGCCTTCCCCGACGGCGATTGCCGAAGCCAACGCCTACAGCATCCCTGTGATGACCCTGCCAGCGGGCAGCCGCATTCGCATGGTCGAAAAAGCAGTGGTCAGCCTACTGGTCGATCACAAGGGGCAAATCGAGCGGCGCGGCACACAAATCTATCGCCAACTGACGCAAATTTCCTCACGCAACGAGGGAATGCCCGAACTGATCACCGCAATGGCGCGGCTCACCAACAAATCAGTCGTCGTGCAAGATAAACGGTTGCAAATCGTTTACAGTTCGGTACAGCCGCAGTTTGTCGCCTTCTGGGAAGATGTCGAGACGTTCTTACGCAAAGTCGATAACTTGCCCATCGAAATACAGGATCGCCACCGCGTCAGCGAAATGGAAAATCCGGTATTGATGCAAGCACTCCCCACGCCCGGTTTAGCGCGGCTGGTATCACCCATCATCACCAAAGACATCGGGCGCGGCTACCTGTCGATTATCGGGCGCGACACGGACTTAGACGATATTGACACGGCAGTCACCGAACACGGCGCGGCGGCTTGTGCGCTTGAAATGGCAAAGCAAAAAGCCGTCAGCGATACGGAAAAGCGACTGCGCGGCACGTTCTTAGATCGCCTGTTGATCGGGGATGTCAGCCAGCAAGAAGCTATCCGGCAGGGCGAACGCTTTGAACACGATATGACACTGACGCATGTGGCGATTGTGCTGTCGTGGCAAAACGACAAAGCGCCTTCGCTGCGCCGACTCGAAACGACGATCAATAGTTTGGTCACACAGCAGCACGCGGCGGCGCTGGTGTGGCAGCGTGAACGTGAAAATGAAGTGCTGGTGTTCCACGCGGCAGAAGATAAAGACCCCGTCAACAACAGCATGAAACTTGCCGAAGTCTTTAGCAAAGAGATTCAGCGCCAGTTCCCAAGCTCACGGGTTGCCATTGGCTTAGGTCAGGCGGCGCGGGATGTGACCGTATGGCGCAACAGCTACCGTGACGCCGTGCAAGCCCTTGACCTCGCCGCCCGTCTCCAAACCGATTCACCACTGTATATCGGTGATCTGGGCGTCTACCAGCTCATCCTCAGCCTGTCGGATCGGGATAAGTTACTGGCATTCTGTGACCAGACGCTCGGCACCTTGGTCAGGTACGACCTTAGCCAGCACGCCGACCTGATCAAGACGCTGGAGGCGTTCTTCACCTGTCATGGGAATTTGAGCCAGACGGCTGAAATGCTGATTGTGCATCGCAACACTTTGTTGTATCGTATGAATCGAATCAACGAGATCGCACAGATTGATTTGAATCGTCCAGAGATTCGACTCGCTTTGCATCTTGCATTAACGATCCGGCGATTGTTATCAATCAATTGAGAAATTGTAAAAGGGCAGCCTCCAAAGTTGCCCCCAAGTTAGTCAAAACGCCTAACTAGGCAGGTTGCCTAAATTGACTAATGCGCTTTACACAAGCACTTCTCTGGAATTGACCCGAACCACGCCTCCCCATTTGTATGATTACACCAGTTTTTGCCCCCTAATTTGATGTAGATTTCACCATCGATTTGCAGGATACTTATAGGCTGTCCTTATCTATATAGAATTAAGGGGGCGTGTGTAATGTCATCCGATGACTGTGATCAGTTTCCTCTACACCGTGCAGATACCCAAGAACATGACGCTTGCGCCCTCATATGCTCTGTTCGCAAGGGTGGTCAAGCTACACACGGCAACGTAAAACGCACGATTGAAGCCTTAACCCGTATGGGACATCGCACCGGCATCGTCGATGGTGAAGGCGACGGCGTTGGCATAATGACGGATATTCCCCGCGAGTTGTGGTCAAAGACCCTCGCGTCTATGGGCTTGCGTTCCGCCCTCGCGCTCAACTCTAATTTCTGGGTCGCGCACTTGATGATCCCGAACACCAGACAAGCCGAGTATGAAGGACTGACTGCCGAAGTTTGGCGACGAATCCAAAATGCGGGACTCGACCCCATTCACGATGGCAAAGGCAAGGTCAAAAGCAACGTTCTAGGGCGCAGCGCCGCGAAGAACGAACCGCTGTTCTGGCAAATTGCCGGGTTGAACGGGCGAGTCGCTCCCGACAAACTCGAAAAGACGATCTACATGCTGCAAACCACGATTGAAAAAGAAATGGGCGTGCATTTTGCCTCGTTCTCATCGCGCAGCGTGGTCTACAAAGTACAGGGGACGGTGGAAATCTTGCGCCGTTACTACCCCGAACTGCAAGACCCTGTGTTTGCCTCAACGGTCACGCTCGGTCATGCCCGTTACAGCACGAACACCAACCCCACGTTTGAACGTGTACAACCGTTCAACGTGTTAGGACATAACGGCGAGTTCAACACCATTTCGCGCTTTCGCCTCGAAGCCTCAATGTTGGGGATCGAACTTTCTGAAAGCAACTCCGACTCGCAGGATGTGGATAACCTGATCGATGCGCTGTGCATGAAATACGACTTCGATCTGATCGAAGCGATGGAATATGTTTTCCCACCGTTTGACCATGATCTCATTCAGAATTCGGACGATGTGCGCCAGATGTATTCCAACATTCGCCGCGCCTTTGGTCCGTTTGCTCAAGGTCCCGCCGCTGTTGCCGCCCGTGTAGGCGATCAATGCGTGTTCAGCGTGGATGCGTTGGGCTTGCGTCCGCTGTGGTTTGGCGAGACTGAAAAAGAATACTTCGCCACGTCTGAACGCGGCGTCTACCCCCTGACGATGATGTCTTCCGCGCCGAAACCGCTTGCACCCGGCGAAAAGGTCGCGCTGACGGTCATCCCCGGACGCGGCATTGAAGTGATGGAATACCCGGCTATTCAAAAGCACGTCCTCAATCGTTCCCGCGAACGCGGTATGTTCCAGAACGCCAAGAGTCAAGGCATGTGGACGCTAGGCAGTTCACCCTACCCCTCTGCACAGCCGACAAACGGTCATGGCAGCGGCGGTGGTGGCACAGCAGTCGTTACTGCCCCTGCTCCAGTGGCAGTTGCCCTCGCATCACTCATGCCCCACCGCACGACAGCGATCAACGCGGTGACGATGGCGGCGCTCGGTTGGGAACGCTATCACCTGAACGTCATCCAAACGATGGCAGAGACGAATAAAGAACTGGTCGGCTCACTCGGTTGGGATGGTCCGCTCGCGGCGATCAGCCATACCCGCGTCAATACGGCGGATTTCTTCAAAGAAGTGGTCGCCGTCGTGACCAACCCCGCGATTGATCGGGAACGTGAACAGGCGCAGTTTTCGACCACCCTCTATATCGGCTCACGTCCTGAACCGGGACAAGCCAACAGTCCTGATGACATTCTCGTCACGCTGAATACACCGCTCCTGTTGGGCGGACATGCATCGCTCGGCGCAGAGGATGATTTGCGAACCGTTGCCAGCAAACACGGCACACTGACTCTCGATGATCTACTGGCTGAATTTGGGGATCGCGCCGCTTTTATTTCCACGAGCGCCGACCTTGACGAAACCGTAGAATCGGCGCTGCAACGGATCGCAGCGGACGCGGTGGAAATGGTCGCCAGCGATGTTGTGTGCATCGTCCTCGATGATACGGATGTGTTCGGCGGTGAACGCCTGTGGATTGATCCGCTGCTAGCAGTTGCTACGCTGGATCGCGTCCTGCGCGAAACTGACCGCAACGGCTCGAATCTACGCCGCCGCGCTGGTATTGTGCTGCGTTCCGGCGCAATCCGCGATTTGCACGATGTTGTCACGGCAGTCGGCTTAGGCGCAAACGCGGTCAACCCCTACATGCTCTACGCTGTCGCACTAGATATTGCGCCCCGCGCCCCCCGCGAACCGCTCCCGTCCGAAGAAATAATCAAGCGCATGAACAATACGGTCAATGCGCTGACGGTGGGCATTCAAAAAGTTACCTCTACGATTGGCTGCCACGAACTGCGCGGTTACGGTCAATCGTTCGCCTCGGTAGGGTTTTCAAAGCAGGTGGCTGATGTGTTCGGCACGCCCAATTATTTCGGGTCGAAGGAACGCGGCTACTCGTGGGCTGATGTGCAGCTAGACGCCGAAACCCGTGCGGGTGAAATGCGGGCGGGCAAAGGCAATAAACTCGAAAACCCGGATCGCATCTACCCGAAGATGTGGAAAAAGGTCGAAGATATTGCGTTGGGTGAAATGACACTCGATGAATATCAAGCCGAAATGCTGGAACTTGAACGCGAAATGCCCGTTGCGCCGCGTCATATCATTGACCTCAAGGTGAGCGATCAACCGCTGAACCCTGATGACGTAGATACGAGCATCGGCGGTCACGATATGCCCGTGTTGATCGGCGCAATGTCGTTTGGCTCTCAAGGTGAACTGGCATACAAAGCGTATGGTGAAGCCGCCGCACGCTTGAATATTCTGTGCATGAACGGCGAAGGCGGCGAACTGCCCGATGTGATGGGCAAGTATCCGCATAATCGCGGCAACCAGATCGCATCGGCGCGTTTCGGCGTGAATATCGCCTTCTTGAACTCGTGCGAATATCTGGAAATCAAGATCGGACAGGGCGCGAAACCCGGTGAAGGCGGTCAGCTTCCCGGCTACAAGGTGACTGAACAGGTCGCGTTAGCGCGTTCGACTGCCCCCTGGGTAGACCTGATCTCGCCAAGCAATAATCACGACCTGTACTCGATTGAAGACCTCGCGCAGTTGATTGACGAACTCAAGATCGCTAACCCGAACGCTAAAGTCTCGGTGAAAATTCCAGTCGTCCCCGGCGTCGGCATTATCGCCGTTGGCGTGGCGAAGGCGGGCGCAGACATCATCAATATCACGGGCTACGAAGGCGGCACAGGCGCGGCACGGGCGCACTCGCTGCGGCATGTCGGGCTGCCCGCTGAAATCGGCGTGTGGCTGGCACATCGCGCATTGATCGAAAGCGGTCTGCGTGATGATGTTGAATTGTGGGCAGACGGCGGCATGAAAAGCGGGCGCGATGTGATCAAGCTGATGTGCTTGGGCGCTAATCGCGTTGGCTTCGGCACAATGGCGATGGTCGCAGTCGGCTGTACTATTTGCCGCAAGTGCCATGAAGGAACGTGCCACGTCGGGATCACCACACACATTCAGACGAAAGAAGAAGCCCTCGAAAAAGGCATCAAGCACTTTGACCCGCGTGACCCTGAACAAGCGGCACAAGGCATTGTCACCGTGTTCCAAGCCCTCGCAGAAGATATTCGGCGCTGGACAGCGTGCCTCGGCTTCACGCGGACTCAGGATTTGGTCGGGCGGGCTGACCTGCTTGAACAGTCACAAATGCATGAGCGAATCGACCTACGGATGCTGTTTATCCCTGTTCAGAGCGTCAACAAGCGCAAATTCCTGCCCGGTGTGGGTCGGCTGCTGGCACGTCCGCGCAACACCATGAGCAAGAGCATCACGGAGATTATCCAAGAAGCGACACAGGCGGGCGACCGCGAGATCACCTACGACGACGAACAGGTGATGGCGATGGATCGGGCGCTTGGTACGCATTTATCGGGTGCAATTCAGCGCGGCGAACTGTCGAGCGAACTTGAAACGATTCATCTGCGGTTTAGCAACTCCGCCGTACCCGGTAACGGTCTGGCGGCGTTCACCATGCACAAAATTGATGTGCTGGTCGAAGGTGGCGCTCAGGATGGTGTCGCTAAGTGCGCTAAGGGCGGCACGGTGACAATCCTCAAGGGTCTGAATCACGATGGCGAACGCTTAGACGGTTCTGTCGGTAAGAGTTTCGCTTATGGCGCACAGGCTGGACGTTTCATCGTGCAGGGTGACGCGGATACCCGCGCTTGCATCCGTTTGAGCGGCGCAGATGTGGTGTTCGGCGGTGAAGTCAAAACCCCTCTGCGGGATGAACTTGGCGGTCTGGCGGCGCGTGCTAACCTCAAGGGGTATGCGTGCGAGTACATGACCTCTGGTCGCGTGCTGGTGTTGGGCGACCCGGGTCCGTGGATGTGCGCGGGCATGTCGGGCGGCACGCTGTATCAGCGTATTCAGCCCGAAATGGGATTGACGATTGACGCGATTCAGAAGCGTATTGCTAAGGGTGCGACGGTGGAAATTCGCACACTGGATGCTATCGGCATTCGTGATGTCGTTGACCTGCTTGGCAATTACATCTACACGCTGGAACAAAACAATCAGGCGGAAGAAGTGGCGCATTTGAAGGCGTTGTGCAGCAACCCCGAACACTATTTCGTCATGCTTGCGCCACCGTCCCGACTCAAGTTAGCGGTGTAGCTTCAAAAAGACTTCTTAACCACAGAGAACGCAGAGGGAAAAGAATATTTTCTCTGTGAACTCTGTGTCCTCTGTGGTGAAATTTTTTTTAGCTCCTGAAACAAAAAACCCGCGCTTTTCAGCACGGGTTTGACGCCAGTGATTGCCTAAATTACTTCTTTTCTTCTTCTTTGTAGGTCGCCTTATCCCAGTCTGCCTTGCTGACAAACTTGGTGAGCATACGACTGTCGTCTGTCTTACCACGAAGACCATACCGAACCTGCCCGTTGGCGGTGTTGAAGGTGGTCTTCATGACATTCTTGTCGTCAATCGACACCTTCTTACGGGTTTTAACATCATAGAACTCTACGCTCATTTTGGAAAACCCCTTTTCTGTATATGCGCGATCTAAATTACGCTTTACAAGCGATATTTTACCACACATTATTTAATGTGCGCTACCGAATTAAGGGAAAAAACGGGCAATTCCTCCCTTATTTGCCCGGAATGATCGCTAAAACGCGCTGAACCTTTAAGGCAAGGTGTAAAATCAGCCGGTTATCCGCCTTTTCGAGGTCGAGTCCGGTCAGTTCGCTGATGCGTCCGAGTCGGTAAACGAGCGTGTTACGATGCACGTCCAGCGCCTTAGACGCCTCTGCTAAATTGCCGTTCGCTTCAAAGAAACCGCTCAACGTGCGGATCAAATCTCCCTGTTTGCGATCATCGTGTTCCACCAGCAAACCCAACGTCTCGTTGTAGAAGCGGCGCAGATAATCGAGATTACGTTCCTTCAATGCCAGCAGCAGTTGAAACAGCTTGAGATCGCCGTAGAACGTGGTCTGTTCACGATCCCCTAGCTCGTTCGCAATGCTGACCGAGTCTTTCGCTTCGCGGTACGACTCGCGCAGGGCGGAGAGTCCCATAGACGGGCGGCTGATTCCGGCGGCGACCAATCCGCTTGGGGTACGAGCGGCAAGCTGCGCCCTCACCTCATCGACCATGCGACGGGTACGCGGAAGCTGTGTCAAATTCTCCAACGGGTATAAGGCAACGATTACATCAACATACTGACCCACTGACCCGTTGATCTGACGGCGTACCATATCGTCACGCACCAGCGGCAGCAGCGACTCTAGGGGCAAGCCTGCCCCCGAATCGGTCATAGCGCGGTAGACTACCACCATATAGATGGCATTGGGGTCAAACCCCGCTTGCTGCGCCCGCGTAGACATCATGTCATCATCGGTAGGCGTGCCGCTCAACCACATTTGTACCCAATCGCCGCGTGCCTGTTCCACCGCAAAGGCAATCGCCCGATTTTTCGCCATTTCAATCGCGCACACGTCCGCGCCATAGCTCAAGACCATGCGATCAAAATCATCCAACGTGTCGTGATTGTCTACGAG
>JBBQRJ010000108.1:0-12071 GCA_038214955.1 Aggregatilineales bacterium
GGCACGGCGCAAGTGTTCGCCTTCAACATCACCGCAGATGATGGCACGATCTACGGTCCGTTTGAAGTCCCCGACGCGAATCAGGCGTATTCGTTCGAGGTCGATTTCGAGACGACTACGCTGCGCTTTAGTGTCGTCACCAGCAGCGGCGGCAACACCGGCGCGGTAGAGTTTGGCGTTTACGGCACACCGCTAGGCTAGATTATTATGCGCCGCACGATTGGCGTATCACAAGTTGAACCGGGGTGCGAATAAACAAGGGAGTTTCATTCTCGTTCTCAATTTGCCGCACGACACGTTCCGCAGCGAGTTCGCCTAACAACTGTTTATGCACATGGACGGTTGTTAGGGATGGAACAATGAAAGTCGACTCGCTCACGTTGTCGAAACCCGTCACAGCGATGTCGTCAGGGACACGGAAATTATGCTGACGCAGCCATTGAATCGCGCCGATAGCGATCAGATCAGACGCGCATACAATCGCATCGGGCGGGTTAGGCAGCGACATCAGTTGTTGAGCGCCCGCATGTCCTAGTTCGCGTATCCAGCCTTCTATGCCAAACTGCACCGTGACACACAGGTTATCATCAGAAGGCAAGCGATGTTCTGCAAGCGAGTCTATAAATCCTTGCTGGCGAAAATCGTAATGTCCTGCAATAAAACCCAAGCGCCGCCGCCCCAACTTGACCAGATGATCGACCATGAGTCGAATACCCGTGTAGCCGTCGAAGGTGACGTTTTCGTAGTCCTTGCCAATCGAGTCAATTGTGCCAACGAGCGCCCGCATATTTGCTTTCAAATAACTGAGGCTTTCTGCGCCCAAAGGGGGTCCTACGAGAATGATCCCCTTGACTGCGCGTGAAAGCAGTAAAGTACGTACTTGCGCCGCTGAACTCACTTCCTCACGTGTGTTGATATAGGCGACGCGATAGCCTAATTCACGCAGTTTACGATCTGCGCCTTCTAGCACGGCGTTAAAGAACGGATCGCTGTATTTGCCCGTGCGTGAAACGAGCAGAATGCCAATTTCGTTTCGGTCAGGTTGATGAGGTTGACGGGCGGGCGATGCGCCGCCGTGCTGACGATGCAGCAAGCCCTCCTGTGAGAGTTCCTGCAAATCGCGTCGGACGGTCATCTCGGACACCCCAAAATGTTCAGCGAGTTCCCGCGTGCCGAGCAGTTCCTGCCCATTCGACTTTTCGATCAACTCAAGGATGCGGTTTTGGCGTTCCTCTTTATTCATAGCTACCTTGTGCGTTCACACACTCAATGTTGCACGTCAAAGTATCTATTTTATCCGAAAACAGGGGGGTTGAACTCATTTTTCAAAAAAACTCGCGTGTTCGGATGTTTGAATACACAAATGACCCTACTCCGAAAAGCCGCCTCACCCCCAGCCCCTCTCCCAAGGGAGAGGGGAGAAAGCGAGGGGGGACAAACGACGCTGATGTTATTGAATCGCGCTGCCAGTCATCGTTGCGATGCCGCGCTGTTCTGCGACCTTTTGCACGTAATTATCGGCACGATACGCCGCAATGGGGTTCGGGTTCAAACCCATTTCAAGACGAACTTGCGCCAACAGCGGACGCACATCGGTTTCAAAGGCGCTGACCAACGTGCGATGTGAGCCTAACACATCCCCTGCCAACTGCTGATCGCGCAGAGTCGCATAATCGACAATCAGGGCTTTGGCGTAGGCGGTCTGGCAGTTGATGACGCTCACGAGCATCGCTTCCAATTTTGGCTCAATGTTGTGACTCTGGTCGATCATATAGGCGACGTTCGCCGCTTTTTCGCCCGCGCTCACCAGTTCAACGTAAATCTCGAATAGTTCTTGCGGGTTGTTCGAGCCAACGATCAAATCATCATCAGCATAACGGCGTGCGTTCAGGTGGAAACCGCCTAGCCGCCCTTCATCCAACAGGAAGGCGACAATATGGGCGATGTTCGTCCCCTGTGCGTGATGTCCCGTATCGACCAAGACCTGTGCTTGCTCCCCCAACTTGATCGCCGTTGCGTATGCCATGCCCCAATCAGCTAAATCGGTGTGGTAGAACGCGGGTTCAAAGAACTTGTATTCGACCAACATGCGCGAATTGGCGGGGAGATGCTCATAGACTTGCTTGAGCGCCGCATCCATGCGCTGCTTGCGTAAGGTGATGCTGTCCTGTCCGGCGTAATTTGTGCCATCGGCAAACCATAGGCTGAGTAAATCACTGTTGACGGCAGACATGATCTCGCAGCATTCGATCATATGGGCGACGGCTTCTTCACGCACAGCAGCAGACGGATTGGTGATGCTGCCCAACTTGTACTGATCATCTTGAAACAGGTTAGGGTTGACCGCGCCAATTTTGACTCCCCTATCCGTCGCGTATTGACCCAACGCCGCGTAATCGTCTACTTTGTCCCACGGGATATGCACAGCGACAGAGGGCGCGATACCGGTCAAGCGGTGGATATACGCGGCGTCGTCTAGTTTCTCGTAAATATTACGCGCCGCCCCCGCCCAAGGAAACACCTTAAAGCGCGTGCCGCCATTGCCATAGCCCCATGAGGGCGTTTCAATGTGCTGGCGTTTGAGTTTTGCCTTTACGTCTTCAACATCAATGTTTTGTTCGGTTAACTGTTCAACAAGAAGATCAACCTGTGCCTTGTGATTCATGTTTTGGCTCCGAGAATATGAATAATTAACTGCCATGATGTTATCCGTTTTGAGGCGTAAAAAAAACCTGATTCACGTCGAAAGTTGAATCAGGTCTTTGACCCCACCCCCGACCCCTCCCCGAATTCAGGGAGAGGGAACAAACACAGCGTGCCTCCAATTCGTGAAAGGTATCAATGAGCTAATTAAGAACCGCGATTTACTGGATGGATGGCAAATTGAGATAGTCGTCTGGCACGAACAACGAGCCTTCCGTTGTGCCTTGCGGCGCGACTTTTTGTAAGCTGTCGTCTAGTTCAAAGCGATTAATCTTGCCGGAAAAGTAGCTCTGGAAGGCAGTCGCAACCCGTCGAACCTCGTTCGCCGTCTCGTGAACAAATTCGAGGCGGTAATGCACAATCCCGCTGTCCATCCAATCGTCAAGGTGACGACTGGCAACCTGTGCCTCTGCCCCAAAGACGGTGTTACGGCAGCCCACATCTGCCATGACGGGATGTGCGCGTCCCTGACTATCTCTTAGCGCAAGTTTGTGCTTTTCGCACGGATGACCGCAATCGAGATAACTTGTTCCAGTGGACAAGAAGCGGCAAAACACACAATGTTCGGTATGGAAAACGGGCAAATGATGATAGGCGATCACTTCAAAGCGATCACCGCCCATGTCGTGTGCTAACTGGCTGATCTGGTCGGCGTTGAGGTCGTGCGTCGGGGTAATTTTATCGACGCCCAGTTTGAAATAGGTATCAGCGGAAAGCTGATTCGCCACGTTGAGGCTAAAATCCCCGATCAGCGGGTGCTGATGACGACCCTGCAAGGCTTCGAGCAGCCCGCCGGAACGCACCAGAATTGCACAATCCAACCGGAGCAAGAAATTGACGACGCGCTGTTCTTGAGGTTTCAGCACACGCGGACTGGCGACACGCGGCGTAATCCCGGCTTGTTTGATCTGCTCAACGGCGGGGCGCAACCCGTACAACTCAAGATAGTCGAGCGTGATGCTCGTCGGTTTCAATTCAAGCGCCGCGTCCAATTGTTCGGGGGTACGCACGAGCAAATGAAGTTGTGGCGTTGCAGTTTGTACGGGTTGGCGAACCACACTGGATAAGGCATTCTCCAGCGTGAGGATCGGGTCATGGGTGATGATTTCGCCCGTTTGCGCCTGTTGACTGACGAGCAGATCAACTGCTTCCTGCCGGAGTCGATTCAGCAGCGAACTAGGGATAAACGGATCGCCCGCGAGATCAGCGGTGACGGTTTCGAGCCGATAGGCTGTGTTGCCCAAGCGATCAAGCTGTTGATGCAGCAGTTCGGCGCTGATGCTGCGACTGTTGGCACGGGTGAGCGGTTCATCCGATTTGACGGTGGCGGTCACATGCGAGTTTTTCGCCAGCGTCCATGTGAGTTCAAGCGGCTGACCGACTTTTGCAATCGCCTGTACGTTGACCGCTTGCTTATAAACAGGAGCGTTCGCGTGAGTAAAGGCTTTCGCCGCCCTGTCTACGTTGACATCATGCGTGCGCCACACCCAATCGCCAGCGCGGATACGGTCAAAGTTGATCGAACGGTTGCCGAACTGAAGTTCAAGGCGATTGCCAACGGCTTTGACCTCATACAAATTGCCGCCTTCCTCATCAATTTGAGGGCTACGCCAATCGGCGGCGTCAAACACAATGCCATCACCCGCCTTGAGCGGAGATGTATCCTGAATATCGGTTGGCTCGATCACCACACGATCTTTATAGACCTGAGTCACTCTGCCACACAACACGCCGCGATGACGGGGAGAACGCCCCGAAACGACGGCTTGATGATCTGTTCCTGAGATGAAAAACGCGCCCAAGCCTCTGGAATAGACCTGCTCGATTGCGATCTCGTCCTGACGGGTGATCGGGTTGGGTCGGTTTTCCCACGCTGCATCAACGGCACGGCGATAAGCGTTGGTGGTCAGCGCGACGTAGTTCTCATCTTTGTAACGACCCTCAATTTTTAGGGTCGAAACGCCAATTTCCATAATTTCGGGGACTTGATGCAGCGCGTAAAGGTCGCCGGGAGACAGCAGATAACGCGCATCGCCCAACGGCTTGAGTACATCATCAACCATCAGTTCATAGGGGAGACGACACGCTTGGGCGCACTGTCCACGATTGGCACTGCGTCCGCCCCATGCCTCTGACGAGAAGCATTGACCGGAATACGAGACGCATAACGCGCCATGCACAAAGATTTCGAGTTCGCAGTCGGTTTGCTCACGAATGGCACGAATGTCTTTCAGCGAGAGTTCCCGCGCCAGCACCACCCGACTCACGCCAAAGCGTTGGGCAAGAGTGACCCCTTCCGCGCTGGTGATGCTCATCTGCGTGCTGCCGTGAATATCAACATCGGGCGCGATTTGATGCGCGAGTTGTGCCATGCCGACATCCTGCACGATGAGCGAATCCGCACCAGCAGCGGCGATCTGCTCGATGGTTTTGACGGCTTCGCGCAGTTCGTGGTCAAAAATGAGCGTATTAAATGTCACATAGCCTTTTACGCCGCGACTGTGCAAGGTACGCATCACGTCGGGGAGTTCGGTCAGCGTAAACCCAACCTTCGCACGGGCGCTAAAGTGTTTCAGCCCAAAGTAGACGGCATCTGCTCCCGCTTCAACAGCGGCGTTCAGTTGATGCCAGTATCCAGCGGGACTCATGATTTCAGGTTTAATCAGCATAGTCCAATCATCTAGGGCGGGATTTGTGCGGTGTAAGCTGTGCCTGAATTATCCCACAAGACAGCGCAAATCTCCATCAGTGAATAGACCCGATCATTCATTTACGCGCTTTTTACGGCTTGATCGTTCATCCTAACACCGTTCTGACGCCAGCAAGCCTATCATTACGTGTGTAACACATCAGATGTGTCAGAGGCTGAAATGAACAAACTACACCTACTCGTCATTGATGATGAGCCACAGATCAGGCGTTTGCTCGAACGGGGCTTGACCAACTACGGTTATACGATTGTGTCAGCCCATAATGGAGACGATGGCATTGCGTTAGCGGCGCAAACCAAGCCCGCCGCCATCATTCTCGATATGGATTTACGCTCAATCCCTGATGGTGTTGGGGTATGTAAAGCAGTTCGAGAATGGTCAGCGATTCCTATTCTGATCCTGTCGGTTGCCGACTCGAAGGGGATTAAGCTGGCAGCACTGAATGCAGGCGCAGACGATTACATCACCAAGCCGTTTGATATGGACGAGCTTGAGGCACGTATCCGCGCCGTGATACGTCGGGCAGTACTTACCTAACTCACCTTACGCACGAGTATCATTTTCAGCCCTCACCCCCTTCCCCTCTCCCTCAGGGCGAGGGGAGAAAAAGCGTTCGTGTGTTGGAAAGTCCTTCTCCCTGAGGGAGAAGGATTTAGGATGAGGGCAAACTGCGTAAGGTGATCTCGTATATCTCGAATGGTCATTTCCTGCTCCTGATGTTACGGGAGCTAGTGTATGCCCGTGACTAGTCAGAGCAGTGTAAAAACTAAGGGGCGCGGCGTAAAAATTGCGTAAGTAGTCGTGATTACTTCAAATTCATGTGGGGATAAATGTCAAAAATTACCCGAATCACACAGCAACGATGACAGCATCAAACACAAAACCACTACAGCGATACGCCGAGCAATCCGCGTGTGATCTGAAAATCGGCAGTGCCGGACAAGCGCACACGCGGGACATAGCTTTGCCCAAGTGTCGTCACCATGAGATTCAGCAATGGTTCGACGAAACTGTCTTCTGCCGTAAATCCGGCGTCCAGATCAACACCATACTGCACAGCAATTTGCTCCACCGTCGTGAACTGCAAAACAGGAATCAACGGATGACCGGACACGGGATGCTGACTGATGTGTGTGACGATCAGTTCAATACCGGATGCGCCTAATCCGGTGAGCATCTCGCCCCATTGTCGCGTGGGCATTTCCATGATGTGAAAGCCCGCTGACTCCATACTTTGAGCATATCCCAACGTGATTTGCGGCTGTAATGCCAGTTCGTGCTGATAGACGGAATGCGCCAGCAGTGGGTCATTTTCAGCGAGGACAACTGACCCACCAGCGGCGACGATCATGCGGGTGAGGGTCGCCAGATTCAGCGCCAAATTGTCGGATACATCCCCCTGTATCACCCATGCGAGGCGCACAGCTTCCAACCCGACCAGCGAGGTTTCGCCGCCGCGTTCAGGCTGGCGGGCGAACCAATCCGTCATTTTACGCATCACCTTCTGGATGCCGCCGTCTAGCTGGACGCTTGCCCACCCATAATGAGCAGGATCAAGCCCGCGTTCTGCCATCAACTGACGAATGTAACCGTTGTGGGTCTTTTCGCAGCCGTGTTCCAGCAGGAGCGCATGTTTCACCATCGGATGAGTCAAATAGCCGATGAGGGTATTGTACAATTCGCGCCCCGTTGATGAGCCGCAGCCCTCGGTATGCACCAGTGATACAAATCGGGATACGCCAAGTTCGCGCCCCGCGTCATGTTCGTTGAGCCATTCGGCGCACATGCGGGCGATTTGCCCTGCACAGAGGCTCGTCGGCAAAATCAAACCCACTTGATCGGATACCCAACCCTGAGCGCCACGCACGGCAGGAAAACGCACATCTGGCAGTTCGGTTTCAGCGCGAATGGGCAGCGGTTGACGGCTGAATGTGGATTGCGCTGCTTGAATCGCGTTGAGGTCAACGGGGCTGGTTTGCCGCCAGTCACGCCAGATTTGCACCTGGGTATGACCCGCTTCTTCGCCCACGCTCAAGCGACCTGACGCGATTTCTACGGTGAGTCGCAGCGTAGAAGCGCTAATGTCGTCCATCGACACCCCCTCCAGATACGCCCCCGCGTTCACATCCATTTCATTGGGCAGCAAGCGATAGCGTTCTGTAGTGGTGACAATCTTGATGGTGGGGACAAATGGAAAATTGGTGATCGATCCGTTGCCCGTGACAAAAAAAATCAGGTTACAGCCCGCCCCAATTTGACCCGCCACACTTTCGAGATCGTTGCCGGGGCTGTCCATAAAGTAGAAACCGGGTTCGGTCATGGGTTCGGCATAGTCGATCACGGCGTCGACGCGCACGTCAGGATGCATTTTTGCCGCCGCGCCCAACGATTTCAGGTAGATGTTGTACAAGCCGCGATAGAGATTGCCGCCGGAAGGGTTGCCTTCGGCAGACGCGCCATGCCACCCTGTCCACGTTTTGAAGCGATCAACAAAGCGCAGAAATTTACGGGCGGTATCGAGGTCACACATCCGGTTAATGATGTAGTCTTCCGCGCCGATCAATTCGTCGGTTTCCGCAAGGTTGGCACTTCCGCCATACCGGATGATCTCTTTCGTGACCCATCCCGCAAGCGGGTTGCCGCTAATGCCGGAAAACGCATCTGATCCGCCGCATTGCAACGCGATCTTGAGTGCGCTGATCGGTTCAGCCGTGCGGGTCATCTGGCTAACAGGTTCTAGCCACCCGCGCACAATGGCGAGGGCAGCATCCAGATCAGCCTGAAACGAGCGCGAAAGAGTCATGAACTGATGAATTACGTCTGCAAGCGGATAATCTGCCATGTAAGTTTGCAGCGCGGCGTTATTGACCGACTCGATGCCACGATCTACGACCAGCACCGCCCCGACATTGGGGTGAACGATCAACCCTGCCAGCGTTCGCAGCAGAAGATCACGATTATTCAGGTCATTATCGCCGCCTTCCGTGTGCGCGATGGCGACGATGCCATCAAGGTTGGGGTACTGCGCCCCCTTCAACTGCGTTTCCAGCACGTGCGCAAACCCGCCGGTCAGTGAGGAAGTACCGAGTAACACGATCATGTTGCGCGTGCCGACTCCACGCTTTCCGGCGCGACGATAGCCTTCAAACGACAGCGTTTTATCGTAGCGCGGCAGCGCGGCAGCAGGGCGAAACGCGGTTTCGTCAAACACAAATGGGGCAATGTGATCGCTAAAGTTCGGGCGGTCTGGCAGCGCGAAATCAAGCGAACGCCGCCCTAACTCTCGCAGCATTCCCTCATTCGCAATCGCGTCGCCCGGTTGAATGGGTCGGATGACTTCGCCAAAAGGCTGCCCCCACGATGTGAGTAAATCACCCGGTTGTAATGCTTGAATGGCAAAACGATGCCCCTCTAGCAGCGTATGGCTCAAACTCATTTCAACCGCGCCATATCGCAGGGTCGTTCCAGCGGCAAGCGTCCGCGTGACAATGGCGACGTTATCTGAAGGTGAAGCGAGTCGACTCACCGATTCAAGGTCAAACATCATGATTCCGTTTCCGTTCTATCGAGATACGCACACGTCAACGTCAAGATTACCAGTTGGTGACTGATCCGTCACGGCGAACTAAGTGAGGCGCTTCCCAGAATTTGAACGCTTCCCGAAGTGCCAATTCCTCGTTGACTTCCACGCCGAGACCGGGTGCATCGGAGACAGGGAAACGATCTCCCTGCAAGCGCGGCTGAACCGGAAACAGATCATCATTATAGAAGTTGAGGTTTTCGGTTGGGGAAGCGCGTACCTCTAGCCACGAGAAATTGGGAACGGCGGCGGACAGATGAATAGTCGCCGCTGTACAGACGGGTCCCAACGGGTTGTGCGGCATGAGATCGATGTAATGGGCTTCTGCCATCGCCGCGACTTTCAGCGATTCGGTCAAGCCGCCCACGTTGCATACGTCAATGCGGGCGAAATTGGTGATGCCGCGCTCAATATAAGGCAGAAATGCCCATTTGCTCGCAAATTCCTCCCCAATCGCAAAGGGAACATCAACCATTGTTCGCAGCGATTCGTAGGCTTCGGGAGTCTCATCGCGGATCGGTTCTTCCAGAAAATCGAGCGTACCAGAGGGGAGTCGCTGACAAAATGATGCGGTTTCGGCAACGCTTAAGCGGTGGTGATAGTCGATACCGATCACAGGGGCAGAACCGACTGCCTCTCGCACTTTGATCAACCACGCAGCAGCAGTGGCAATCGACTCACGCGGCTCGAATATGTTTGCATCCCCGTGATAAGGGACACCCGTCCGTATGGCGTTCCAACCCGACTTGACCAGCAGTTGCACGTTTTCGATCAATTGTGCCTCTGACGGTGCGTCGGTGCTACCAAAACATGGCACATAGTCGCGTTGTTTTCCGCCCAACAGTTGGTAGACAGGTATGCCCAACGCCTTCGCATTCAGGTCGTATAAGGCGATGTCTATGGCAGAGATGGCGGCGGTCAGCACGCGCCCACCTTCAAAATATTGGCTGCGATACATTTCCTGCCACAACGCCCCTATTTGTCGCGGATCGCGCCCGATCAGGAATTGGCGATAATGCTGGACAGCGCCGATCACCGCCAGTTCGCGCCCCGAAAGCCCCGATTCACCCCAACCGTAAACGCCCTCGTCGGTTTCGACTTTCACCAACAATTGATTGCGACTCCCTACCCACACGGGAAAGGGTTTGATGTCTGTAATTTTCATAATTCGTCTTTTCCATTGCATAGGACTCTCTAATTTTGACGCAGTATAGCGCGTCTTACGTTTAGCCTCTATTTTTCTAAATCCGTATGTACGCGTCAGGAATTGGGAATCAACACGGGAGCGATTGACGCTCCCGTGTTGGAAAACTCACCTTGAACTGAAAATTTGACTTAACATTCGGGCGGCGCACCCAGACTGTTCACGCGGTTTTCTATTCAATCTGTTCGTGAACGTGATGAGTGAAACCACCCTGCTCAACCTGTATCGCAGCAACCAGATTGATGGCGTCATCTTGATGGAAATCCACCTTGACGATCCCCGTGTCAACCTCCTGAAAGAGAATGGATTTCCATTCGTGCTGATCGGGCGCTGTGAGGACAATACCGGGCTTTCATTCATCGATCTCGACCTTGAAGAGTCGATGATGCTGTCTATCGGATACCTGCACAAACTTGGGCATCGTCAGATCAGTCTACTCAACTTGGGGGGGCTAGTTCGTGGCAATAGTTATGGTCCTGCGGTTCGGTCAGTGGTAGGTTATGAACGCGCCTGTGCGCTCTATAAGCTGACGCCCATGATCTATGAAGCACCGAGTAGGATAGATGACACCTATGCCGTTACGCAGCGTATGCTGGACGAGCATCCTGGGATGACAGCAGTCGTCTCTATGCACACCAATTCGTCGGTGGGCGTCGTGCGGGCGGTACAGGATCGAGGCTTGAGTATCCCGCAAGATTTTTCGCTGATGAGCGTGGTCGCTGATCGGATCGCGCAGCTTATTTCCCCCCCGTTGACGGCGGTCAGCCTACCTGCATACCTCATGGGACAACGCGCAGCGCAAATGCTCATACGGATGTTGCACGACATTGATTATGAGCCCGAACAGGAGCTTCTCAAGCCGCATTTAGTCATCCGGGACAGCACCGGGCAAGCAAGGCAGTGACCCCGCGCAGAACAGCATTGGCATTGTCACAGGCGGCAAAGGTTATCAACTGATCGAGCGATCCTACTACAACGTGATCCTATCGGGTTTATACGATCAGGCGTATCAGCAGAATCATCAAATCAGCTTTCTCGCCTATTGGGAGGCGCTGCGAGACCCGATCTTCTTCAATAAGCATATGCACGGGCATGAAATATCGTCGCTCATCTTGATTCTGCCGTTGCTCATTCCCCGACAGAGCGAGAATATGCAGATGCTTGAGCAAATCATCGCCCGTATTCCAAATATTGTCTGTCTAGAAGAATCAGTGCTTGACCTGCCAACGGTGATGTTTGATCGGTCAGAAGCTGCGCGTTTGGCGATGAATCATTGATCGGTCTAGGGCATGAGCGAATCGCCTTTGTCGGCATCAATGATCAGAGGGTGACAGGTCACAAACAGGCATTGCAAGCCCACAACCTGCCCTATGATGAACAGCTCATCAACTTTCTGGAAGGGAACATTGTCCCCGCTCAATCGGCATATAACATCATCACCAGAATGTTGAAAGCGAAGATTAAATTTACGGGGGTTTTCACGGCAAGCGATGAAGCCGCCATAGGCGCAATCGCCGCCTTGAAAGATCACGGTTTGCGTGTGCCAGACGATATTGCCGTTGTTTCTATCGACAATATTGAACTGGCAAGTATGATCCGTCCGGCGCTGACCACCGTCGATATTCCGAAACATAGGTTAGCGCGTTTCGCCATCCAATCGTTGCAGACTCAGAAAGCATTTCCAGACCAGACTCCCGTCTCGATGATGCTGCCGACGAAACTGATTGTGCGCGAGTCGTGCGGCGCAAAAACGTGATCCCTCGCGGGTCACGCTATCCGCCGCATGACCGGCGAATCACGAGGTGGGTGGGCGTCTCGATGAACAGCGGCACTTCATTCTCGTTTTCGATGCGTTTGACAATGCGTTCGGCTG
>JBBQRJ010000109.1:0-12045 GCA_038214955.1 Aggregatilineales bacterium
AGATCGTTGTCGCGTAATTGCGTAAAGATCAGGTAGATCGCAGCAAAGCTAACCGCCGCACCCAACAAAATCACGCGCCCGTATTTGGTCAAAACAGGAATCCTATCCGTTCCACGCTGATGCGGCATTATAGCATGTTCCGGTTTTCAGTATAGGCGGATTGACCTTGACAATGCGAGTGACAGGTCTTAAAATTCACAGAAGTCGCGGGTTTAGCTCAGTTGGTAGAGCGTTTGCTTCCCAAGCAAAATGTCGTGCGTTCGAATCGCATAACCCGCTTCACATTTTGAGTACAAAAAACGCTCCTGAAATCTGATTTCAGGAGCGTTTTGCTTATGCCGCAAAGTATCTTACGCGGGGGTTGGAGTCATTTCCGGCGTGATAACTTCTATTGGAGGAATGGTTGGTTCGATAGTGGGTTCAACGGTTGCTATCGTCGGGGTAATCGCAACGGTAGGTTCTGTCGTTGCAGTTGCAACGGGCGTCTCTACCGTCGCTTGAATAGTTGCCGTTGTCGTCACTGTTGCGGTGAGGGTCTGCGTCGGGATGACGGTTGCCGCGAGTGTTGGCACGGGCGGCGCGGGAATCACCGCAAGCTGATCGCAAGGACCCACGTTGACGACGACGGACGCAGAAACCCACGCCTGCACACCCATCACTTGAACCGTGTACCACTGACCATCCTGTGAACGTCCGACGACTTGGAGCGGTTGACGTGCCGCCCACACCCGCAGAATCGGGTACATTAAGCCGGGTCCCGTCCGAACGTTGAAGTTATTACGACTGCCAATTGTACACGCGCCATTGATCGGTGTGATTTGGAACGTCCCTGTCGGTTGAGGCTGGATCACCTGTGGCGCAGAGGCAAAAGCACAGGGATTGCGCCCTAATGTAAGCGTAAAACTGCCCGCGACGGTGGGCGAAACAGCGAAACGAACTTCATTGAGTTCATCCCCCGGCGAAAAACTGAAACAGGCATTATCCAGATCGCCGCGCAGAGAAGCGACGCGCTCTCCGTTAGCGTCCACGATTTCGAGATAGGCATCGACATCAAGTCCGTTCGCGTCAACGAGCAAAGTTGTTGCATTGAGCGGATCGGTATTGAAGGCAAAGGTCTGAGCTTGATCGACCAGCGGCAAAGTCAAGTTTAGGGGGCTGTCTAGTTCCAGCACCGTTACAGCGGGCGCAGTGTTTGCATCCAACGTGACCAAGAAATCGCCGGGGCTGCCGCTGACGACGATGGTGTAAGTTCCCGTGGCGAACAATCGGCTGAAAATGACCGCGTTGTTCGAGAAGTCGAGCAGCGTATTGTCATTGATTCCAATCGTCTCCCCTGTTGGGCTTAACAGCGTCACATTAGGATCCATCCCTGTACTTGCACTATTCACCCGAATGGTCACGACATCGCCCACAGTGCCGTTAAAGCTGTAACGTACCTGGGCATCTTGTGTGCTGACGTTTCCGAGAACTACCGATCCGTATGTGAGACTTCCGCTATCTTGTGCGACGGCAAGACTCATGACCCCCACAATGATCAACAATGTGATCCATAATGCACGTTTTGACATGTCTTTCCTCCTATGGACATTTTCATACCACGTCCTAATTTTAATTATTTCTGTAATGCATTCAATTTACAAGGCATTGAGGGGATTTGCACAGCAATCTTTAAGATAAGCAAGCGTAAAAGCTCATTCAGGATTGACGCTTCGCCTTGTCGTCATTAGAATCAGAACCATTTCTGATCGTTTTCAGCGCGTTTCCTAAACAAACCCGCCTGTTCCCCTTAGGGTGATGCCCTGAGAAAGAGGAGTTCTGTATCGTGGCAGATAATTACATCATTGATGCACAAGCACGCACCATTACGGGCAAAAAAGTGAGCCAACTGCGTAACAGCGGGCTTGTCCCGGCAGTCGTTTATGGCGCGTCCGTGCAACCTGTACATGTTCAAATCGCTTATCGCCCGCTCGAAGTCGCTTTGATGAAGGCTGGCGGTACGAGCTTGATCACCTTGAATGTGGGTGACAGCACCCATACCGTTATTACCCGTGATGTCCAGCGTGATATTCTGCGCGGAAAAATCACGCATGTCGATTTCCTTGCTGTATCCGCGACAACGCTGATCAAGACGGAAGTCCCCGTGCATTTCATCAACGAAAGCCCTGCCATTGCGTTGCGATTGGGCGTGTTGACCGCTGTCAGCCCCTCTATTGAAATCGAAGCCTTGTCCGGTGACTTGATCGACCATGTTGACGTTGATCTGTCCTCGCTCAAGCTGGCTGGCGACTCTATCCATGTGCGCGATCTCAATCTGGGTGACAAACTCAACATCATTACAGACCCCGACACCGTGATCGTGCGTGTAACACCGTTCAGCTTGGAAACGGATGACACGACGACCACCGAAACGACCTCAGTAGAACCTGAAGTCATCCAAAAGGGTAAGATCGAAGAAGAGGAATAGACTTCCTCTGCGAATCAAAACGGGCGGCTCACAATGGAGTCGCCCGTTTTTTGATTCTTGTTGAAGCAGGTGTTTGTTAACCCACTACTTCCTCAAAGAAATCGCCATCATCGTTCAAAATCATGCCTTCTTCAGGCACGCCATCAAGCGGCATTTCTTCAATTGTGCCGTCCATAATCGCCAAGCCGATGATGAAATCATCACCCGCCAAGTCCATCAGCTTGACGCCTTGCGTATTGCGTCCGGTTTCGCGGATTTGCTCTAAATTGGTACGCAGCACGATGTTGTTCCGCGTCATGAGCAGAATATCATCTACCTCGTTGATGCAGCGCATCGCAATCACAGGACCCGTTTTTTCGTTGCGCGACAGCGTGCGTAAGCCAAGACCAAAACGCCCCTGTGTGCGGTATTCTTCAACGAGCGTGCGTTTGCCATAGCCGTTACGTGTCACTATCAAGATGTGCGTATGAAGTTCATCAACGACATCCATACCCGCGACAGCATCATCACCGAGCAAACGAATTGAATTGACACCTGCCGCGCCACGTCCCATCACGCGGACTTCATCCTCATGGAAACGGATACTTTGCCCGTTTTCCGTGACGAGGATCACATGCTGATCGCCGTCGGTACATTTTGCAGAACTTAAGCGATCAGTGCCGTCGAGCGAAATGGCGATCAAGCCGCTTGGACGCACATCGGCAAAGTCGCTCAAGTCCACGCGCTTGATGCGCCCCTGCCGTGTCGCCATCACGATTGCGCCACCATCTCCAAATGAGGACACAGGCAAAACCGCCGTGATATGCTCATCACCTGTCAAGGCAAGGATGCTCTGTACGTGTGTCCCCTTGCTTGCTCGCAGACCTTCAGGGATGTTATACGCTTTTTCGCTGTAGACCTTGCCTTTATCAGTGAAGAACAGCAGCGTATCGAGCGAACGAGCCGCGAGAATCTGCTCCAAGCCGTCTTCTTCTTTAGTCGTCATGCCCATCACGCCTTTACCACCGCGACGTTGTGCGCGGTAAGCATTGGACGGCACGCGCTTGATGTATCCATAGCGACTGAGCAGCACAACGACTTCTTCTTCACGCACAAGGTCGGCTTCGTTGAACTGCGTGGTCACGCCGTAAATGACTTCCGTCCGCCGATCATCGCCAAACGTTTCCGCTAAATCGTTGACATCCTCACGGATGATGGCAAGAATCTTTGCTGGGGAGATCAAAAGGTCTTCAAGGTAAGCGATACGAGTCATCACTTCGTTGAATTCCTGCTGCAACTTCATTTGTTCGAGCGCGGCAAGGCGGCGAAGCTGCATCTCTAGGATGGCGTTGGCTTGCGCTTCGCTCAGACCAAACAGGTTGACCAAATCGGTGCGTGCCGACTCAACATCATCGGCGGCGCGAATTGTCCGAATGATCGCATCGAGGCTCGAAAGTGCCTTGAGCAAACCTTCCAGAATGTGCGCCCGCGAACGACGCTTTTCCAGTTCAAACTGGGTACGCCGCGTAATCACTTCGATACGGTGATCAATGTAAATTTGCAGCAGTCGTTTGAGGCTTAAGGTCTTCGGTTCGCCGTTGACCAACGCTAACATTTGAATGCTGTAGGTGCTTTGAAGCTGCGTGTATTTATAAAGTTGGTTGAGGACTTTCTTGGGTTGTGCGCCCGGTTTCAGTTCAACAACAATACGCATTCCCTGACGATCCGACTCGTCGCGCAA
Organism: Aggregatilineales bacterium; assembly: GCA_038214955.1. GTDB lineage: Bacteria > Chloroflexota > Anaerolineae > Aggregatilineales > Phototrophicaceae > Flexifilum. Next base: position 4,185 of record JBBQRJ010000109.1, read on the forward strand.
ATCACTAATCGCCGTCAAACGATCTTCACGTACCAAAGCGATAATACGCTCGATAATCGACACTTTGCCGACTTGATAGGGAATCTCGGTGATGACAATGCGCTGACGATCACCCTTGCCCTGCTCAATGAACGCTTTGGCACGAATGACAACGCGCCCGCGTCCGGTGGCATAGGCTTCTTTCATCTCAGCTTCGATCACGACTGATGCGCCTGTTGGAAAGTCTGGCGCTTTGACGAACTGCATCAATTCGTCAACCGTGACATCATCCACCGTGTCGTTATGGTCAATCAGGTAAGAGATCGCCGCTGCCAGTTCACGCAAATTGTGCGGGGGAATATTCGTCGACATACCGACAGCAATCCCGCTTGCGCCGTTCAGAAGCATATTCGGCAGTCGGGCAGGAAGCACAGCGGGTTCTTGCTGTGTGCCATCGTAATTGTCGTTAAAATCGACAGTGTTCATGTCGATGTCAACAAGCAGTTCTTCCGCCAGTTTTGCCAGACGCGCCTCGGTGTAACGCATCGCCGCCGGGCTGTCACCATCCACGCTGCCGAAGTTCCCCTGACCATCGACCAGTGGATAACGCAGCGAGAAGGTTTGCGCCATACGCGCCATTGAATCGTATACAGCGACATCCCCATGCGGGTGATACTTGCCTAGCACTTCACCAACGATACGGGCGCTCTTTTTGTACTGGGTATTAGCACGAATGCCCATATCATACATAGCGAACAATATGCGTCGATGGACTGGCTTCAATCCATCACGCGCATCAGGCAATGCACGGGCAACGATCACGCTCATTGCGTAATCCATGAAGCTCCCGCGCATCTCTTCGTTGATGTTAATCGGGCGGATCGTTCCTATCGAGTCCATAGACATTATGCGCGCAACCCACCTCTCTGTTTCAGGCGGAAAAAGCGCCTGCTCCTTCATTGAAAGATATACCAGTGTATAGAGTATACTTCATATCGCTCATAAAATCCAACGTTTTCTCATATGTAACCAGTATGTTAATAGAACAAGTTTTCGATTTGCCCATTTGTGTGGGTTAGGTCACAATCAAAGAAATCAAACGTTCATTCGATTAGATAATCTTTCTTGGAGTTTACATGCGTAGAAGAATTATTTTCACTGTGATCCTCTTTATTGTGATCATCGTCCCGCTCGGTGGATACCTAGCAGCGGGAAGCATTATTTACAATCAGCTCACCTCTGTCACCCCTCATTGCAATAACCGTGCTGATGATCTTGACAACTTCCCAGAGTCATTCGACCTCCTCAATGATGATGATGCGTCTGCTTATTTCATGCCTGACTATAGCCGGGTGAGCTTTCCTAGTCGTGATGAAAATATCACGATTGCGGGCTGGTACGTCCCTGCCACCGAATCGCCTGAGACTGCGCCTGCTGTCATCCTCGTGCATGGTTTAGGCTCTTGCCGACATGCCCCAAGCGTGCTGCTCCCTGCTGGAATGCTGCACCGCAACGGCTTTAATGTCCTGATGATCGATATGCGCGATCACGGTGACTCAACGATTGAAGATGGGCGCTATGCTGCCGGCACAGAAGAATATCAGGACGTACTAGGCGGGTGGGATTGGCTGATCGCAGTAAACAACATCCCCGCTGAACGTATCGGCTTGCTAGGCGTGTCACTGGGCGGGGGTACAGTCTTAATCGCGGCGGGTGAAGAACCCAGAGTCGCCGCCGTGTGGGAAGACAGTAGTTTTGCCAATATTGCCGACGCCATTGATGCAGAGGTTCAACGCAACGGCTACCCGCAGTTCTTGACCTCTGGCGGTCTGCTCATGGGGCGATTGATGAGCGGTGACGACATCACGTCCATGAGTCCACTTGAAGGCGTGGAAAAAATTGGCACACGCCCCCTCTACATCACGCATGGCACGGCAGATACCCGCCTGAGCGTGCAGTATGCCTATGACCTTGCCGCAGTCGCTAACGCGAACGGCAACCCGGTTGAACCCTGGATTGTCGAAGGCATGGATCACGTACAAGCAATGTTCAACTTTCCAGAAGACTATGAAACGCGCCTGATCGCATTTTTTACAGAACATCTAGGGGTTTAACAAATGCGAATTTTACGCATTGTCCTTTTAATTCTATTGATTGTGGTTGTCATGATTGCCGTTGGCGGTTTTCTGATCTTTAACGACACCACACGCGGTCCCCTGCCCGTCCTCAACGGGACGTTAAACGTCACGGGTTTACAGGCACAGGTTGAAATTCTGCGCGATGATTGGGGTGTTCCCAACATCTACGCCAGTAACACACACGATCTATTCTTCGCGCAAGGATTCACACAGGCACAAGATCGCTGGTGGCAAATGGAGTTCTCGCGTCATGTGGGCAACGGCGCGATTCAAGAACTGACTGGCAAAACCATAAGCCTGATCGGGACAGACGTATTTATTCGCACGGTGGGCTGGCGACAGGCAGCAGAGCGCGATTTCGCTCAATTTTCCGAGCAAGAACGTGTGATGCTGCAAACATTCTCCGATGGGGTGAACGCTTATATCACCAGCCGCAGCGCCGATGATTTGGCGCTTGAATATCGCCTGCTCGGTTTAACAGGCGTTTCGATCACAATTGCTCCCTGGACACCCCTTGACAGCGTCGTCTGGGGTAAAGTGATGTCGTGGAACTTAACCGACACTTACGGTGAGGACATAGATCGCGCCATGCTCATCGCCGCGATAGGTCAAGCCATGTATGACGACTATAACCCACCCTTCCCTTACGATTCCAAGCCGACGATCCTCGAACCAGAAGACCTGCCCTTGACCGCCGAAAGCCTGACCACCGTTTACGGCGGCAACCTCGCGGCAATGACCGTCCCTAGCAGTCGGGAAGTCGCGGGCGGTGTTCGGCGCGGCGACTGGGTTTCGCGGGGCGCAGACGTTGGCATTGGCAGCAACAATTGGGTAGCTACCGGCACAATGACTGTGACCGGAATGCCGCTCCTCGCCAACGATCCGCATTTAGGCATTCAAATGCCATCCATCTGGTATGAGATCGGACTCCACTGTTTTCCGGTCACAGAAAATTGCCCGTTCGATGTGGTTGGGTTCGCACTTCCCGCCGCACCCGGTGTCGTCGTGGGTCATAACGCCAATATTGCATGGGGCGTAACCAACATGGGCGGCGATGTGCAAGACTTGTACAGCCTCGAAATCAACCCTGATAACGCGACCCAATATCGCTGGAATGGCGAATGGCGCGATATGACCGTGCGCGAAGAAACGATCAATTATGGCGACGGCGAAACGCCGCTCACGATACAGGTACGTGAAACCCATTTAGGTCCTATCATCAACGATAACCATGTTGACCGTGAAACAGGCGAGGTCGAGGGTTGGAACAACGTAGACCCGCTCGTGCTGCGCTGGACAGGTCATGACGCTGGATCGCTGTTTCAATCCGTGCTGATGCTCGATACAGCATCTAATTGGGAAGAGTTCCGCGAAGCACTCAGTTTCTGGAACATTCCATCGCAGAATTTTGTCTACGCAGACACAGCAGGAAACATCGGCTATCAAACGCCGGGAAGTATGCCGATTCGTCCCGCCAACCGTGACGGACTCGTCCCGACGCTTGCCACCAGTGACACCGATGGTTGGCAAGGCTACGTTCCATTTGACCTTATGCCGCGCATCTATAACCCTGACCGTGACTATATCGTCACGGCGAATCAAGCTGTTGTGCCGATGTCTTACTATGAGGAGTTGACGCAAGCACTCGGTGACGAGAACACCTATATGTTCGCCTACGATTGGTCAAACGGGTATCGTGGCGAACGCATCAACGAAATGATCGACTCGCTGAAACTGCACAGCCCGACGACTTACCAGCAGATTCAGGGTGATAACATGAACATCAATGCGCGTGAGATTGTGCCGTTCCTCAGCCCGCTCCAGTTCGAGAACACTTCCACAACTGAATCACGCGATTATTTGCTGACATGGGATTTCCAGATGCACCGTGAAAGCGGTCAAGCCGCGTTGTACGCCATGTTCAGCGTGCGCTTGCTCGACAACCTGTTTAACGACCAGATGCCGGAAGATTTTCGCGTAGGAACAGGCGATTTATTTGCCGCGTCTCGCCTGATGAATGAACCGGATAACATCTGGTGGGACGATGTACGCACAGCGGACATCGTTGAAACACGCGACGATATTTTGCGGCGGTCATTTGATGAGGGGACTCAGGCGCTCGTTGAAGCACAAGGCAACAACCCCGCCGAATGGAGTTGGGGTGAGCTGCATACGGCAACATGGCGCAGCAATCCGCTGGGGTTGAGCGGTATCGACTTGATCGAAAGCATCGTCAATCGGGGACCGTTCGCCCTGAACGGCGGCGGCGAGATCGTCAACGCAACAGGGTGGAATATTTCGTACAATGACGGAGAGTCATTCGAGACGTTTGAAGTCCGGTCTCTACCGTCTATGCGTATGATTATCGACACAAACCATTGGGAGAACAGCTTATCCATGCACACCACAGGACAGAGCGGTCATCCCTACAGTGAACACTACAGCGACATGATCACGCCGTGGACGGACACCAATTTTCACCCGATGTTGTGGTCACGCGGGCAAATCGAAAACGCGACAGCAGATCGACTGATCCTCAATCCCACAAGCTAGGCGAGATTTCGCGTTTAATGGGGCGTACAAGCGTGCGCCCCAACGCGATCACATCAACACCCAGCGCCCCGTAGCCAGCAGCAGTGCCGCGCCGATCACACTGACCGCGAGAAACAGAAAGATCGAAATGAACATGCGCTCAACGGCGGTCATCCCCAAAAAGCGTAGTTCGCTTTCTTCGTCCTCGTCCTCGGCAGACGGCAAAACCGGTTCTTCTATTTCAGGTTCGTTCGCTTGCCCTTGAGTACTCTTACGCAGATCATCTAACATAGTTTCCCCCCTCAATGATCCTCATGATAGCATGGTTAGCCGATAGGCTGCCACATGCCATCGATAAGGCGATATAGGACTTCTGTCTGCGCTGCGCCCGTGCTTACCTGCGCTCGAATCTGCGCGTTGCCGTCCGTATCATACTCGACCACTGCCGCTATCACATCGAATTCTTGCCCGCCGGAAGCCTGACTCAAGCGCCACGCCACATAATCGCGCCAGTCTAAGCCCGCCTGTTCCAGCGACGTTCCGGTGATCTCGCTTAACACCGCCGCTGTGGAGTCGGGCGTGAGCAAATCGAGCAAGCGTCCTACGGCTGGATCACCATAGCGGGCAGCAAGGCTGTAAACCAGATGCGACTCCATTTGCACCTGCGCGAAACGTTCCACCAACCAACTGACAACACCATCCCGCAAGAACGCTGATTCTCCGGTCATGGGGAGCGTTGATGCGTTATCTACTAGACGCCGCGCTACCAGCACGCCGGATTGAAAGCGCATACTCGGCTCAAACGGCGAGTCCACTTGCGCCCGTCCAATATAGGGTGACGGAATTTGCAAATGCCACACATCAACCCAATCCAACCGGGCAAGCGGGTTCGGCGTAATATCGACAGTGATATGCGGGATAGACTCGCACAGGAGTGCAGCACATCCCGTAGTGAGCCATGTGGAGACTTGATCGAATACGACCTGTGCAAACGGCGCATCGAGATCGTGATAGTAGACGGTGACAACATCATTTTGCAGGATCGCGCTGTCTCCCCAAAATGTGTAATCAGGCGGGACATGCCGCCAGCCATCTTCATAACGCCAGAAGAACCACGTCTGTAGGAACGGAACACCGTCAACGATCTCTTCGACCTGCACCCGCCCCCGCTGGCGATCTACCAACGCATTGATCACACGTCCGGTCAATTCAACATCCGATTCCAGCTTGAGCGCTTGATAGGCATCGAACATGCCATCTTGACGCACCATCCAGTCATCGGTGGCGCTGCGTTGAAAGCCCAAAAACGCCTGACGATCCCCCAGCCTTAAGGTGGCAACTTCGGAGTCAATAGTGTCGCGTAATGACTGTTCAATCTCCCAATCTACCTGTCGCAAACGCAAGATCAAACCGCCAATCAACACCCCGACCAGCACCACAAATAGAATCATCAGCCCGAACAAACGCAACCGCGCCTTCCAACGCAGTTTTCGCGTTTCCGGGTCTTCGCCGCTGCTTTCGATATGTTCGTTCTCGGCTTCTATTTCCCAGTCCAGCCGGATACCCATGCGTCCTCGCTATCCTAAGGCAATATCTCCGGCGATGACCCGCGTCAGCGTCCCGCCAGAGTCGCGCACTAACAATGCGCCCTGTCTATCTACGACTTCGGCAATTCCATCCACCGTGCCTGTGACATGGTTAATCGACACGCGCCGCCCCATCATCAGCATTGAGTCACGCCACTGCTCAAACAACTCATCGGAGCTAAGACGGCTAGACCAATCATCAAGCCGGGTCACTATGCGCCGCAGCAGATCAACGCGATCTACTGACGAAATGACCGACTCTAGGCTGACGGCGGTTTGCGTGAAGGCTGTTCCTGTGAAATCTATTCGCACGTTGATCCCGATACCCAGAACGACTCCGAGCAGTTTGTTGCTCTGCCACGTCGCCTCTGGCAGCACACCGCTGACTTTTCGTCCGTCAATTTGAACGTCGTTAGGCCATTTGATGCCACAAGCCGCTACACCAAGCGATTTCAGCGTCTCCGCCACTGCAAGCGCCCCCATCATACCAATGTAAGGCAGTTCTTCGACTTGCGGACGCAGCAGATACGAGAACATCAACGCCGTTCCGGGCGGCGCGTACCATGTGCGCCCTAGCCGTCCCCGCCCCTGCGTTTGCTCGTTGGCGACAATGATGCTCCCTGCCGATGCCCCTTCGTTGAGCCAACGCATAGCAGAATCGTTGCTGCTGCTCAATGACTCGTAGTATCTGAAAGGGCGTCCGGTCAATGCTTGGTGAAGTCGTTCAGTTGACAGCATTGCTAAGTTCCGCGTAGGTTAGTTTACATTTCAAATTTTACCACGCTTGCGGCAGGGGAGGACGAACCTATGAGAAGATACTCAGCATTTGCCCTACCCATGCGCGTAGTTTTTGCTGAAAGCACTACCAAGCATTCTGCAAACGTGGCATGATTGACGAAAGAATTGTGCCGCCTTGATTAGTTAGCATAGGAAAAAAACATTTTATGGATCACCTTTGGGCGCCAAACCGAATAGCCTATATTCGGGGCGAAAAAAAGCCGCTAGACGGGTGTGTCTTTTGCAAACTTCCGCATACAGACGGCGAAACACAGATCGTTGCGCGGTCACAGTACGTTTACGTGACGCTCAACCTGTACCCCTATAACAACGGGCATATGATGGTTGTTCCCTATGAGCATATCGCATCGTCGGAAGCCATGACCACCGATGCACTCACCGATTTGATGATCACGACGAACAAAACTTTAACTGCACTGCGAAAATTGTACGGCGCTCCCGCGTTTAACATGGGCGCGAATCTAGGACAAGCAGCGGGTGCTGGCATTGCCGAGCATTTCCATTTTCATATCGTGCCGCGTTGGGCGGGCGATTCGAACTTCATGACCACCTTGAGCAGTACGCGAGTCATCCCCGACACACTGGACAACATTTACCGCGAATTGAAAGCGGTTTGGGTAGAACTCTATGGGACGGATCAACATGAGCAAGGATAAAGGGAGTCGTGTCGCCGTGATTCTGGCGAGCGCACGCACACCTATCGGCAAATTTTTAGGTGGATTATCCAGTTTGAGCGCCGCTGAGCTGGGTAAGATTGCCGTGCGTGCCGCCGTTGAGCGCAGCGGAATCAATGGCGCAGATGTCCACGAACTGATTTTGGGGAATGTC
>JBBQRJ010000110.1:0-12003 GCA_038214955.1 Aggregatilineales bacterium
CCGCCCATTGCCCGCCAGAACGCGACGGCTTCCTCGTTGAGCGCGGCAACATGCCACTCGAAGTAGTTTAAACCCTGCTCACGAAACCAGACAGTCAGGTTTTCGACCAGCGCACGCCCCACCCCATGCCGACGATTCGCAGCATCGACGTAAATATCCGCGAGAAAACCGCTCGGCGACTGAGAGAACATTTCCGGCGCAAGATCAACGACCATGCCCAACACGTAACCGACCACCCGTCCATTGACCTCTGCAATCAGCACGCACGTCAACGGATCCTCAAGCCGATCCATCAAACGGCGGGCATAGCGCATCGCCCCATTGGGCGCGGCGGGCGGCAGTTCGCTGTCAATTTCCCGGTGGAACTGCACCAGCGACAGCCACAACCCGGCAATCGAGTCGATGTCGTAGGGTGCTGCCGGACGAATTACGACTTTATCCACAGACATTCCATCCAATCCATAGCGCCCACTGAACGCCAAAACGCCTGTTCCACCGCAGATCGGCGCGACGCCCATGCTGTGATCGCGGTGACGCCCCGTTCGGCATACCATTCCCGCATCGATTCGACCAGCGCACGCCCGACTCCGCCTTGATAGCTGTGCGCGTCAATCGCAAATTCGGTGATCATGCCGAGTGCATCGCCTGCGAGTCCCGGCATGGGCTGAATCCACCCCACGACATAACCTACACAACGCCCGTCATTTTCAGCAGTCAGCACGGCGCAGCGCGGGTCATTGAGCCACAACGCCGCCGCATTGATCCAACGTTCGGTTGTGGCGGTGTAGCGGGGTTCCGCCTGTAGGACAATTTTCTCCTGCCAGAGCAGCGCAAGGGTGGGAAGATCGTTTTGAGTTGCGGCGCGAATATTCAACTTGGTTCACAATCATTGAAAGTACATCGGCAAAGCATATCATTAGCCGAATTTAGGATCAAGCATAGATGACGACCCTCCCTTTAGATTTACCCATCTGGATGAAACGCGCCACACGCCGTACCGATTGGGGCGCATTGATCGCGCTGGCGTTCAGTCTGCTTGCGGGCTGGTCGTTCATCCTTCATCCCGGTTTTTCGCATATGAACGCGAATGAAAATTACATCTTTCGGACTGCCGACTATGCGCGATCACTGAGCGAGGCGCGTCTATATCCCCGCTGGACAGCCGAAACATTGAACGGTTACGGCGCACCGATTCCGCATTATGCCCCACCGGGCGCGGCATACTTCCCCGCCTTGATTCAACTAGCGTTCACCAACGATCCCCTACAAGCGATGCGCGTGATTTATATTTTGTCGTTCGTGCTGGCGGGAACCACGATGTATGCGCTGGTCACGCGGCGCAGTGGTGCAGCGTCCGGCTTGATCGCGGCGCTGTTGTACGTCTACAGCCCCTATCTCGCGCTGACTGCGCCGCATATCTTAGGCGATTTTCCGGTTGTGATCGGCTTGGCGCTGCTCCCCACGCTGTTATGGAGCATGGATCGCCTTGTGTTGATCGCCGCGCCGCCTGATTTGCTGGTGACTGCCCTGACAAGCGCCGCCCTTCTCATGACTGAACCGCGCATCATGGGGGCAGCCACTTTGATCGCGCTGATCTGGCTGGTCTTTCATGAAAGCAAACGCCCACAAGCCATCCTCATGCCCTTGGTGGGGGTCGGTTTCGGTGTGATGATCGCCGCGATCTTCTGGCTGCCCGCGCTGGTCGAACATGATGTTGTGCGCTGGGTCATACGCGCCCTCTCACCGCGCCCGATGATCAACGCGACGGGTTTGTTCGCTCCGCTCCGAATGCTTGACCCCGGCGAAATGATCCCCATGCCGCAGTTCACTATCGGACTGGCGAGTATCGGGGCAGTAATCGCAAGCCTTCCTGTGATTTTGCGCGGCAAGGCGGGGTTACAGGGATTGTTTTTGCTGCTTGGGGGCGGCGTGATCGCGGTACTGATCACGAACCCGTATGAAGTGTGGCTGATGGGGATCGTCGCGTTTGCGCTGGCAGTCGCGGGGAGCGCCATCGTTCGCCGTGACCGCATCAGCGGACGCTGGAGTCGGCTGATTTTGCCGATCACGCTGGCGGCAATCCTCACGCTGTCGTTTCCGGTATGGCTTGCGCCGCGCTCCTCTGAAATGACGATGGATACCTCTATTGAAGCACAAACCCGTTATGAACAACTTGGTTTTGGCATCGCTGTGCTGCCACCGGACGCGCCTTTGCCGACCAGCCTCCCCGACACGCTGACGGTTCTCCCCGGTTTGAACGGCAAACTTACGACCATTCAAAGCGGCGGGCAAATTGGCATCCTCTCGCACATGACGCACAGCGATACGTTTCAAGTGAGCTTATTTAACCCGACATCGCTGCAAGTCTTGACCAGTTACTTTCCCGGTTGGGGCGCGACCTTCGGAGATAACAGCGTGCGCGTGATGCCACACCCCGACGGCGGCTTGATGGTCAATTTGCCCAACCCGGATCGGGGAGAACTCACGATCTCATTGGGGACAACGCCGCCGCGCCTCATGGGGTGGATTATCACGCTCGTGTCCGTGGGGTTGGTGCTGTTGATCACGATCTGGCGCTATCAACAGCGTACCGCACAGTTCATCGACATTGACCAGCTTACCGAGTCTGAATCGCGCTGGAGCGGTGTACTGCTGATCGGCATGTTGTTCGCGCTGGCATTTCTTTCCACAGGCTTATTTAATCCGCCGATAGGGTATGCGCTTGAAGGCAGCGAATCGATCCGCGTGCGGACAGATGTCGGGTTAGAACTACTCGCCTACCGGCGCAATTCAGCGGAGCTAACGCTTTACTGGCGCACCGCTCGCTTTTTGCCCGATAACTATCAAACACAGGTTTCACTCATGCATGTGGAAAGCGGAGAAACCCTCCCCGCCTCACCGCTTCGACATCCCGGCGGCTACCCGACCCAACGTTGGCTGACCAATGTGTATGTCACCGATCCCTATCGACTCACGATTCCAGAGGCAGCGGATTATGCCGCCGTGATAGAAGTGTTTGCGCCAAACGGTTCGCGCATCACGTTCTTCGGGGAAAACGGGTCAACCATCGGTCAAACGCTGGTGCTGCCCATCAACGAGGGCTAATCAGAGTAATCGCATCAAAATTTCTGAGAGTTCATCAAGGGTCAAGAACACTCGTAGGGGAGGGGCAATGTCCCCTCCCGCCATAAAAAGCACGGGCGACCACACGGGATCGCCCCTACACGCCTGCTCTGACCCCAATAGAAACATCTGCTCTCGATTTTGATGCGTTTGCCCTAGAGGGCTAATCCGCACGGTGGAAAAATAAAGTCGAGTCGGCTACACTTCGCGCAGAATTTCTGAGAGTTTTACATTCATGCTGCTACATTCATCCAATCGTTCCATTCGCATTTTTGTCGCCGCTCTCATTTGTGCATTCGCGTGGGCAGTTTTCATCGCCGGCATTGATGATCGCGGAGTCTACCAAGACGAACGCTACTCGTGGGAACTCGGTTCGCGTGATCCTCTCGGATTAGTCCGCGAAACGGCGACTGATGTTCATCCACCGCTCTATTATTTATGGCTGCATACATGGATGCGATGGGTTGGCAGCGATAATTTACTTGTCATACGCCTGAGTGCAGCGATCCCCGCGCTTTTAGCGGTAGCGATGTGTTTTCGGCTGACACTGCGTCTGTTCGACAACTTATGGAGCGCGGCGGGCGCGGCGGTATTCTTAGCGTCGAGCGGGCTATTCATCAATTATGCGCGTGATCTCCGCATGTACGCGCTGATCGCATTCTTGAGCATCCTCAGTTGGTGGTTCTTTTTTCGCTTCCTAGATGAAAAACGGCGGCGTCCACTCGGATATATCGCAACCGTCGCATTGATGGCATACACCTACTATTACGGCGCATTTGTCGTCTTAGCGCAGGGTGCTTACCTGTTGATCTTCCATAGGCGAGAGTTTGGACGCTGGCTGCGTTCGCTGTTCTGGGTGGCGCTGGCATTCAGCCTATGGATTCCCGCCTTCATCAATCAACTGAGCGTTTCACGGATGCAATCTGGCGACCCGAACGCGCCCCTGCTCGGCAAGTTTCTCGGCACAGAGCAAACAAACATGGACTCGCTGGTTCGGCTCATCCACGCTTACAGCGCGGGTGAAACAAGCTGGTTGGCGCTGCTGCTGCTGTTGAGCGTATCAGGCTTTTTCATCCTGCCCTCCATCAAGCGGCGCAAATACGGGGCGCTCGTGTTGTGGCTGTTCTTCGCGCTGATCGTGTTTTTCGCGCTCAACCTTCTCATGCCGATCTACGGCTTACGCTACACCCTACCGTTATTCCCCGCTTTAGCCGTGCTGGTCGGCGCTGGCGTGTTCGTCTTGCCGCGCCGATGGTCACGTATTGCCTTGATTCTGTTGATTGGCGTAGTGGGTGTCGTCACCCAGAAAGAAGCCTATCAATCGCCGCGTGCGCCTCATCGTGATTTGCTGCGAACGGTAGTCGAACAATACGAACCGGGAGATCGCATCTGGTATTTACCCCCACAATTTGCAGCAGGCAGTAACCTGTGGGACGAGGCGATTTATCACCTGCAAACCGAGTTCACATCGCTTTCAACCGATTGGTTTGTGTGGAATGCTCCGGCAGACTTTAGCGATCCGGCTGTTACCCCGCGTGTCTGGGATGTGCGTGCCTACTGGATGCCTATGCTTGACACAGCGGTTGAGCCGCTCACTTCGACCCGAACACTCTCCGAAGAGTCGGTATTCGATGACTATGTGATACACCTTTACGAAGCACCGCCAGAAAATGTTGAGCCAGTCTCGTTTGCAGAAGGGTTCGATTTGCTCCTGGGCGAACCGACTCATGTCGATAACACGTTAGCACCTCGCCTGTGGTGGCGGGCGAACCACCCCATTGATCGAGATTATTCTTACACCTTAGTCCTGCTCGATTCTGCTGGAACAGCACAAGCATCGATGGATGGATCGCTCATGATAGGCGGCACACCGACTCCTATTGGGCTGACGTTCACGGTTGATTCGCCGGGACAAAGCAGTTCGGCATGGCAGCCCGATCAGCCGTATCAACTCATGACACCCATGCTCATGCTGCCCGAAGAGCTACCCTCTGGAAACTATACATTGTGGTTGGGCATCTACTACTGGGAAAACCCTACCCGCCTCGTTCCGGTGGATGTGGGTGGCTATCGCTTTGATGAGGCTTTGAGCCTTGTTTTCGTGGGTGATATCACGGTTGGAAACTGAACCCAAGAGAACGTGCTTGTATTCTTTTCCGGCAAACGTACAATAGAGCAAAAATTCGCTTTCAGAAGGACGAGGTTACACATGGCGCAGAATGAACGGGACAGTTTAGTCGCTCGTGCATGGCAGTTGCATCGTGAAGGACGCCAGAATGACGCGATCAGCCAATTTGAAGCGGTACTCAAGACTGCGCCAGACGATTTGGACGCGCATTATGGGTTAGCGTTGGCACAACGCAGCGCGGGCATGACTGAAGCGGCGCTGGAAAACCTAAAGCAAGCAGCAACCGCCGTCTCGCGGGCGATTGAAACCGACCCCAGCATTGATCGTTATCAGATGCTTCAACGCATGGTTCAGCAGCGCATTAGCGAAATGCAGCTTCGTGCGAGTCATGCGAGTCAATAGGCATGAATAAGCGTGAACGGTTAGAGCGGACGATTGCAGGTGAACCGACAGATCGCGTGCCAGTGGCGTTGTGGCGTCACTTTCCCGGCGACGATCAACGTGCGGCTGACCTTGCCCGCTCAACCGTCGATTTTCAACGCGCCTACGATTGGGATTTTGTCAAAGTCACACCAGCAAGCAGTTTTTGCTTGAACGATTTTGGCGTGCAAGACCAATGGGAAGGGTCGCTTGAAGGAACGCGAGTCTATACGCGGCACATCATCCAGCGATCTTTGGATTGGACGAGTCTGCGTCCGCCTGACCCGACGCGAGGTGCGTTAGGCAAGCAGATTGACAGCTTGCGCTTGATCACAGACGAACTAGGCGAAGAAACGCCCGTCGTACAAACGATTTACAGTCCACTGGCACAAGCCAAGAATTTAGCGGGCAAAGAAACGTTGATGCGGCATATGCGCCTGAGTCCAGATCGCCTTCAAAGCGGTTTATCGATTCTCACCGAGGCGACTTTACGGTTTATTGATGCGCTGCGTCGTCTGCCTGTGGTGGGCATTTATTACGCCATCCAACACGCCGATTATGATGAGCTTTCCGAGGACGAGTATCGTCAATTCGGGCTGCCCTACGACAAGAAGATTCTTGAAACGCTTCCGTCAAAATGGTGGCTCAATATCACCCATTTGCACGGCGATGCGCCCATGTTCAAGTTTGCCCACGAATACAAAACGCAGGTGATCAACTGGCATGACCGCAAGTGTGAACCTGACCTCACCATCGGGAAAACATTGGTCAACGGGGCAGTGTGCGGCGGTCTGGCACAATGGGATCATTTGCATCAAGGCACCCCCACGACAGTCCGCGAAGCCGCCCGTGATGCCATTCATCAAACCAATAATCGCCGCCTCATCCTTTCGACAGGCTGCGTCACTTTAATTACGACTCCGCTCTCTAATATTCGCGCCGCCCGCGAGTCCGTCGAAAACCTCTGATGAGCGCACGGGTCATTGCCGGTACGGCAAAAGGTCGGCGCTTAAAACTGGTCCCCGGTGACAGCACCCGTCCGATTATGGATCGCGTCAAAGAATCGCTGTTCAATATCATTGGACGCGATATTCTGGATTCACACTTCCTAGACCTGTTCGCGGGTACGGGCAGCGTCGGCATCGAGGCGCTGAGTCGGGGAGCGTCACGCGCTATTTTTCTGGATGTTGAAAAAAAGGCGATCCAGACGATCAAAGAAAATTTAACGGTTACAGGATTATTGTCTAATGCGACAATCATCCATGCTGATGCGTTTAAGTATATAGAACAAGAGCCGAATCTCGTTTATAATTTCATCTACATCGCACCACCCCAATACAATAATCTCTGGATGAAAACGCTGCTCACGCTTGATGCACATCCGGCATGGTTGACTCCTGCTACAGAAGTGATCGTGCAAATCGATCCGACTGAGGAACAACCTGTTAGCTTGACGCATCTCGAAGTCGTCGATCAGCGGCGTTATGGCAGTACTCTACTGTTGTTCCTTCATCCGAAATTGGAAGCCAACGCAGAGCCGTTGGAGGAGTAAAACGAGTGGTCAACATGCAACAACTTGAGGCTGTCGCCCGTGAATTTATTAGCCTGTTCAGTATCACCGCGCCGCCTGTACCCATCGAAAAAATGCTGCAATCGCCTAAACCCGGCATGTGGGATGAAGTGGATGTCAGCAAAATGACAGCGCGGTTGGATTTATCGTCGCCCTATTCGGCACAAATGTCGATGGCGCGACTGCTGGCGCGTAACATCATCGCCTGTGAGTGGGGAAAACAGCACGAACTGGCAGATTTAGACCAGGACGACGAAATGGTACGCAGTTTCGCCCGGATGCTGGTCATGCCTGCCGATATGATCACGCAATTGAACCGAACATCCCGCACGCCGCAGCTTCTCAGCTTACATTTTGAAGTGCCAGAAGCAGACGCGAAACTGCGCTTGCAAGAAATCAAACCCGCTTAAACACGGCGATCTAGTTTCTCCCGTGCCAGACGGAGCGCATCATCGGCGGTTTGCACCTCGCCGCTGACCTGCGCTTCGCGTATGAATTGCAGAAGATCACCAATCAGCGGACTCGGTTTTAAGCCGAGCATCTGCATAAGGTCGTTCCCATTCAACAAAACAGGCGGCTCGACATAGCGCGTATATTCGTCATAGTACGCGCTGAGTAGGGTTTGCGCGTTTTCGATGGTCTGCAACCAGCGGTCTTGATCAAGGTTCGTGCCGACTTTGCCGAGATAGTCGGCAAGCGTCACAAAAATCACATCGACGCCCGCTGCGCCCAACCGACGCCAGAAGCGATGAATGGTGACAGGAGTCAGGCTGCGCGTCCACACTTCTTCAGAGGCATGGTTACGGACGACCAGCGTCACGCGCTCTCGTTCGGCGGTGCTGAAATGCAAGGCGGTGAGTTTCGCCTCTGCGATGACCGCGCTGGCTTCCTCGTGTTGTGGATAAATCGTGCGCTTGCCGTTCGAGGCGGGCGGAGTCACCCCTTTACCGACATCATGCAGAAGCGCCGCCAGCAGAATCAAAGCGCGATGCGGGCGATCATCTGCCCATGTCTTGCTGAGATGTTCCTGTAAAGGCGAACGCAAACGACCAAAACCCGCTGCCATCATCCCGTGTGCAAACTGTGACGTATGCTGGTCTGTGCGTGATGGACTCATGGTGGTAAACAGTTCGTTGAGGTGATCCACCACCGACAGGGTATGATTCCACGCATCATAAACATGGGGCGGCGACTGTTGCAGATTGTGCAGTTTGAGCAGTTCGGGCAGCACAACGTTCAGCACGCCAACCGCGTCCGCAATGCGTAATGCACTCACAGGTTTGGACAGCGCCAGCAGCCGAACCAATTCATCACGCACGCGCTCCGGTGACGTTTCCATCACACGAGAGACATTCGCCCGCATATCCTTGAGCGTTTCCGGTTCGATACGAAAGCCGAACTGCACACTCTGGCGAACGCCGCGCATCACACGGATCGGGTCATCCCACAGTGATGTAGGGCTGCATCGGCGCAGAGTCTTGTTGAGCAGGTCTTTCACCCCGCCCGTCGGGTCGATCACGTTCTGCAAATCGCCGGTGAGGTGAACTGCCAGCGCATTGATCGTGAAATCACGATCACGCAAGTCGGCGTCAAGGTCATTTGCGCGAAAGCCCGCCACATCAAAAATCAGCTTACCCTCTGGCGATTCGACCAGCGCCCGTCCTACGTCGCGTCCGGTATCCAGCGCGTAAAAATCCCCTTTAAGACGGTTGGCGATCTTCTTTGCCAGCACAATGCCACTGCCCGCCGTCGCAATATCCACATCCTTGATCGGGCGGCGCAAAATAGCATCGCGCACCGCCCCCCCGACGATATACGCGGGATCGCGCACATCGTTCAACAGGTCAGCTAAATCAAGAACCGTTTCTGACCAGACGAGAATCAAGTCAGCCATTGCCGGCTGCCTCTGGTTTCACCACGCCAATAAACGGTAAATTGCGGTATTTTTCGTCAAGGTCAAGCCCATAGCCGA
Organism: Aggregatilineales bacterium; assembly: GCA_038214955.1. Taxonomy (GTDB): domain Bacteria; phylum Chloroflexota; class Anaerolineae; order Aggregatilineales; family Phototrophicaceae; genus Flexifilum. The sequence goes on from JBBQRJ010000110.1 coordinate 9,214, forward strand.
ATACAAATTTATCTTCAATGACAAACCCTGTGTAGTCGATGGTGATGTCAATGGTGCGGCGCGACGGCTTATTCAACAGGGTGCATAGGCGAACGCTGGCGGGCTGGCGGGCGCTCATCACCTCAATGACAAATTTGAGTGTGTGACCGCTGTCGATGATGTCTTCAACGATCAAAATGTGCTTGCCTTCGACCTCTGATTTCAAGTCCATGTCGATTCGCACGCTGCCTTTTGATAAGCGGACGCCCCTTCCATAACTGGATACCGAGAGAAAATCGATCTCGTGCGGGATGACGATATGACGCATTAAGTCGGTGAGGAACATCACCCCACCCTTGAGGATACACACCAGCAGTAAATTTTGCTGACCCGCATAGTCCCGCGAAATTTGTTCCCCAAGCTCGATGACCCGCGCTTTGATCGCCGCTTCATCGATTAAAACTTCTTGTAAAATATGATCTAGTGAATGCTGCATCGGTTTACCGAAAAAACGCCGTAAAGCCCCTGGCTAAAGCGAGGGGGATAGAAGGCGTCATCCTTTTGCTTTTCTGACTCAGACACGCTATATTCTCTCCTGTGCCTACAAACGAGACCCGTTTGCGGGTGGGCGCATAGGCGCTCGTACCTTAAAAACTGATTGTATTGCGTTAGGATGGGAAGTCCATCCTGTAAAACATTCAACGCTCGAAACAAAGTATCTCGGAGCCATCCGAGTAGTTCCGGCGGACACCCGGCAAGTAGCTCGTGAGGTTTGCGAGAAGCCCCCGCCTTTAGGCGTGGGGAGTGTCACAACCCCTTAATTGTCGAGCCATTATATCGAATTGACTCCACAGTGGTAAAATGGCTTAATCATCATCTAAACATCCGATTGCCGAGCCAATATGAAACCACCCCCAAAGATCGCGGTATCGCAGCCGCGTGATACGGTTCGCGTGACCTTCGCTTCCGGTCAAGTGCTGGAAGGTGCAGTAGGGACAACGGTCCAGGACTTCCTGAATGCTGACCGTGAACTAAACCCCGACCAATACCTCAGCCCGATCATTGCGGGCATCTTTGACGCCAAACTGCGCGAATTGTCGTACAGCGTCAAGCGAGACGGGGGGATGCAGCCCGTTTTGCTGTCGAGCAGTGACGGCGGACGCATCTACCGCCGCTCGTTGATTCTGCTGCTGGTCACGGCAATTGAAAAACTATTCCCCAAGGTTAAAGTGAGCGTGAGCTATGCTGTCCCCGATGGCGGCATGTTCTGTATTCTACGTAACCGCGACCCGTTCACGGCAGAAGAACTGGCGCAAATCGAAGCGCACATGCGGGAGATCGTCGCCGCTGACGCCCCGATTGATAAGAAGCTGGTCACGCTGGATGAAGCGATCACCCTGTTTCGAGATCGCGGCGACGACGACAAATTACGCCTGTTGGAAAATCGCGCACGCAACAGTTTGATCCTCTACACCCTGCGCGGACGTTCCGACTATTACTATGGCTACATGCTGCCTTCGACGGGGACGCTCCAGACGTTTAAGCTGCTGCATACCGACACCGGATTCGTCTTACAATATCCGCGTCAGGGCAGCGCCAACGAAATTCAGCCGATGCAAGCGCACGCCAAGATCAACCATGTGTTCCAAGAGGCAGAAGATTGGCTGCACAAAATGAATCTGCCTGATGTCGGCACGCTGAACCAGCTTGTGCGCGAAGACCGCGTGCAAGAATTGATCCTCGTGGCAGAGGCGCTCCACGAGCAAAGCATCGCCTACATCGCCCGCACAATCAACGAACGCCAGCGCGATCAAGATTTGCGGCTCGTGCTGATCGCGGGTCCGTCGTCGTCGGGCAAAACAACCTTCTCCAAACGCCTGTCGATTCAACTGCTGGCACAGGGCATACGCCCCTTCACGCTCGAAATGGATAACTACTTCGTAGATCGAGAGATCACGCCGAAAGACGCCGAAGGCAATTACGATTTCGAGGCGTTCGAGGCGATCAACTTGTCCGTGTTCAACGAACAGCTTGCCGCGCTGATTGCCGGACAGCGCGTGATCATCCCCAAATTTGATTTCTTTACGGGTAAAAGCGTGCCAGATCGTCCCGGTCAGTTGAAGGACAACCAGATCATCATTGTGGAAGGGATTCACGGTTTAAATCCGCGTTTGGTGAGCGATATTCCGCCGGAGAAGATTTATCGCATTTACGTATCGGCGCTCACGCAGTTAAACATCGACTTTCACAACCGTGTCCCGACAACCGATGTCCGCTTGCTGCGGCGAATCGCCCGCGATGCGGCGCGGCGTGGTTACAGCGCCACTGATACGATTCTGCGCTGGGACAGCGTGCGTCGGGGCGAGAAGAAGAACATTTTCCCGTATCAGGAATACGCCGATGTGATGTTCAATTCGGCGCTGGCATATGAACTGGCGGCGCTGCGTCCACTGGTCGAACCACTGCTCATGCAAGTCGAACCGGGGACACCGCCGCACATCGAATCGAATCGCTTGCTGTCGTTTTTACGGTGGGTGCAGCCGTTCACGGAAACACAGGAACGCCGCATCCCCGATACGTCGCTGCTGCGCGAGTTCATCGGCGGGTCAATTCTGGATGCCTATCATCCGAGCGATTTGGAAACAGAGGACTGATAAAAGAGAGGGCTGAGTAACTCACCTTACGCAGATCGTTATTTCTGACCCCACCCCCGACCCCTCCCCGAATTCGAGGAGGGGAGCAAGCAGACTCCTGTTTGCGCCCTCCCCTGAATTCGGGGGAGGGAGGCGAGCGCAGCGAGCGGGGTGGGGG
>JBBQRJ010000111.1:0-11916 GCA_038214955.1 Aggregatilineales bacterium
TTGTTCAGACGTTCACGGTAGACGGGCAAGCGGCGCACGCCCTGCCCCTGTCCCGGCAGCGTGCGGAGTTCGCTTTGCATCAAGCCGCGTGTGCAGTAGCGGGCTTCTTCTTCGGAAACGCCCATTGCCACGAACGCCCGAAAGGTGAAATCTTCCAGCAAATCGACGGGGACGCGCACTAAGGTGATCCCCATCGTCAAATCCCCTTCACGGCTTTGTATTCTGCCAGTTCTTCGGGGGTGTAAACCTGCATCACTTCCAGTTCAATGCCGCCCGCTTCTTGATCAAGGAACGCGACCCACCCTTCGGGGTGAACATGGCTGCCTTTGACCTTACACGCGCTGCATTCTTTGAGCGTTGCGCCTTTAGCCTGAGCTTCTGCCAGTGCCGCATCAATATCGGGGACAGCGTAGCAAATGTGATGCAAGCCTTCATAGCCGCGCTGCTTGATCCATATGTCGAAGCGCCCGCCTTCATCCAACGACTGGCACAGTTGATATTCCACGTCGCCCACCCAGAAGATCGCCACGCGGTTGCGCGATTTCGGGTAGTCGTGAACCTGTGCATCAGTGCCGACGCCTAACAAGTCCTGATAGGTTTTCAGCGCGGCGTGAGCATCGCTCACCGCAAACGCCATATGTTTGATGTATTTGCCTTCTGGCATGATCGATCTCCTAGTTGTTCATCAAGAAGATAAACTTAGAAATTACCCCACCCCCGACCCCTCCCCGAATTCAGGGAGGGGAGCAAGCAACAGCGATGTTTTTCTCCCCCTCTCACTTTTCGGAGAGGGGGTTGGGGGGTGAGGTGTCTTTACTTAATTTTTTGGCAGACTCCTACGGGTTCAGCGTAAAAACATCGCTCAAGTTGACGCCGGGGCTGACAACGGGGTTGATCCCGCCGCTGGCGCTCGTCATGATCAGCGTGACGCCGGGACCATAACCGGATCGCTGACTGTCCCCTTGACCGACCACGCCGATCCCGATTGCGCCGCGAAAATAGCCGTGATTCCAACTGCTGTCGTAATCTGCCAGCGCGACCACATCGCCTAAGCGCAAATTATCCAGCCCTGCTTCTTTGAGCGCGTCACGGTCTGCGCTCTGGATATGGAGCGACCCGCCTTCACTGGTCAAGCCCGCGCCCGCGCCGAGTAAGTGCGGCGGCACAGTAGCGACCACAGGCACATTCAAGCGTCCGTCTGACCCTGTGGTGACTTCCAACCCTTCGAGCAGTTCCGGTGAACAACTTTTAAGCATGATATTGGAGTGATCAAGTAAGTCCATGCCGACGCCCTGCGAACGGATGACAATCTTGTCGCCAATCGCCATTTTCTCGCGGGAGGCTTTGTCAAAGTGGATGATCACATGCTCGGAGAAGCGTCCCGACTTGCCCGTGACCACTCCGCGTGTGCCTTTCGCATCGCCCGACATGACGATGGCGGTATTGCCGACACATGCCAGAATGTTCAATCCGCGATTGCCGTTGTCATCCTTGAGCGAAATGCTCACGCCGGGATGCACGTTATCTGCTAACCAGCCATACGCCGAGTCACCGACTGAGACGTTATAGACAATCCCCCCATAAGCAGGCATGAGGTAGGGTCGCCCGTTCGAGTCCAGTGAATAGGGTTGGGCGGGCAGTCCCGGAAACGACGGCGACGCAATTTGTCCCATGACCGAGACACATACAATTTTGTCAGCATTGGTTTTGATGCTCATAACACCTCGCGGATGTTCAAATAATTGGCAATATTGGCGCTAGGGTCAATCACCCATTCGATGCACGAGTCCGGTGTGGACATGAGGGTGAGAATGCCGGGACCGTGTCCGGTCATGACCGAATCGCCGTGAATGCACAGCGCAATCGTGACCGCGCCTTTACGGTAGCCGCGTCCCCAACGGTGATCGGCGTCGGGGATGACCACCACATCACCTAAACGCATCTGGTCGATTCCAAGTTCTGCCATGAGCGCACGATCCCCCGACATGATGTCTTGATCGACGTATTCCGAGTTGAGTTCCGCGCCCGACCCCATGATTCGCGGCGGCAGCACCATCGTCACAGGGACGCGCAGTTTGCCGTCCACCACTTCCATAGGAATGCCGTGAATCAGTTTGGGGCTGCACTTTTTGAGTTCAATCTGCGGGAAGTCGAGCAGTTGCAGACCGCGCCCGTAGGCGAAAATCTGGATTGCATCCCCCACACACAGCAAATCGTTCGCGTCTGACGGGAAATCGATCAACAGGCGGGCATGTTCGCCCGTCACGATCCCTTCTGCGCCTTTTGCCAAACCACTGGTGACTACTGCGCGGTTGCCGATGCATGTCAGGTAATGGAGCGCATACTCAGCGCCAGAATCGGGGTTAGCAATCGACACGCCGGGTTCAACGTGGTCGCCTGACCAGCCGAACGCCGGATCACCGACGCGGGCGTTATACACGATCCCCGACATGCCGGGAAGCACGCGCCCGACGCCATTCATATCGAGGGTGTAGCCGGGATAGCGCAAACTTGGCTGGCTGATATTGCCCATCACCGCCATTTCGACCAGCTGTGCTTCGTTCGTCCTCAAGGTCATTGCCCAAACTTTCTACTGTTTTTATGAATTTCTTGACACCGTGTAGCGCCCCGATATAATGCTAAGGGTCGACTGTCAATTGTCGACAATCGACAGTATAGATTTTGCAAAGATCGTTGTCAAGTAAATGACTCAGTCCGGTAATCCCCTACATATCGAAAATAAACCGCTTCGTGAGCGGGTGGTAGATGTGCTGCGCGAAGCCATTGTCAGCGGCGAGTTTAAGCCGGGACAGCCCCTTGTGGAGATGGAAATCGCCGCACAGTTGGGCATCAGCCGCGCTCCATTACGTGAAGCCCTACAATTTTTAAGCCACGAGGGGCTGGTTGAAGTCACGCCCTATCGCGGGACGGTGGTCAAACCACTGACGCGAATAGACATCGAAGAACTGTACAGTTTGCGTTCTGTTCTCGAAACCTTTGCCTTGCAACGGGTGATTGCACAGAACAACCCCGTTAACGTGAGCAAACTGCGCCAATGCTATGAAGACATGCTGGCAGCCGCGCAAACAGGAGACCGGAAGCAAGTTAATAATATAGACCGCGAATTTCATAACCTGTTGATCGAATTGAGCCAACATAATTTACTGGCGGTGACCTGGAGTACGGTGTCGCTGCGCGTGCGTCAGGTGATGGCGCTTCGCAACCGCATCAACCCGGACATTGTTCAAATCGCTAACAACCATCTGCCCATCATTGATGCGATTGCTCAAAATGATGAGGGGGTTGCTATCACCCTGCTTCAGAAACACATCTCCTCAGCCGGTGATTTGATTGCCGAACTGTGGGATACAAGCCCCGCTGAGGATGGTAAAGCATGAAACGAGTACTCGTCACGGGGGCGGGCGGATTCGTATGCAGCAACATCGTATCCTCGTTGGTGGATCACGATTATCAGGTGATCGCCGTTGACCGCGCATTCGACTCGCAGATCGTCGCGCAGTTTGCACAGCGTGGCGTCAGCGTGATCACGTCAGATTTGACGCGGCTCCCTGATATTGAAGCCGATTACGTCATTCACGGCGCAGCGATCACGGCGGACCCGGCGGATAGCGAAACACCCGAAGATCATTTTCGCGGGAACATCAACCCCACCCTCACGATGTTGGATTGGGCGCGTGACCACGCTGTAAAACGCCTGATCTTCATCAGTTCAAGCGGCGTGTTTCGGGGCAGCAGCGCCGTCGTGCTGACGGAAGAAACCCCCGTCACGCCGCAGGGCTTATACCCTGTCGAAAAGCACGCCATCGAACTGTTGATCCAGACGCTTAAGCAGCAATACAACCGCGACGTGATCGCCGTGAGGTTGGGAAACATTTACGGCTGTAACGAATTTGTCCGTCCCTCACGCCCGCGCACAAGCCTTGTCGCCCGCATGATTCAAGATGCGTTGGCGGCGGGTCGTGTGGGCGTCCCGAACATGCCTAGCCCTGTCGATTGGACGTATGCGGGCGATATTGGCAACGCGCTTCATGCCCTGTTAGACGAACCCGTATTACAGCATCCACTCTATCATGTGACATCGGGGCAGGGGTTCACTGCGTCCGAAATCGCCAAAGTATTGTGCGAAATTCTACCGGAAGTCAAAAGCTCTATTGATTACCACAATCAAGTCGAGTTTCGCGGGGTGATGTTCCCCCGACATCTGTTGAGTGACATCAAGTTCAACAAATGGACGAATCTTCGCAGCGGACTGCTTCAAACCGTGAATTGGTTTAAAGGGCAAATGGAGACTTCTTCATGAAAGCCTATCCGTACCAAGACAAGGGATTTGACCCCACCCCCGCTCGCTATGCTCGCCTCCCCTCCCCGAATTCAAGGAGGGGCGCAAACGGCTCTTGTATGTTCCCTCCCCTGAATTCGGGGGAGGGTTGGGGAGGGGGTGACTTAACATGAATCCTTTACGCATATTACTCGGTGGGTTGGGCGTGCGTGGACGCCATTGGGCAGAAGTTTTGCACCGTTCGCCACGTACCGAAATCGCCGCGTATGCCGACCCGAACCCCGCCGCGATTGAACGCATGGCGGCGCAGTACGGTGAACGTCCCGCGTTTGAATCAGTTGAGGCGGCGCTCGACTCCCTGCCCGACATTGACGCGATTGTGCTGGCAAACCCGCCCATTGGTCGGCTCGCGCAGGTCAACGCTGCTGCTGCCCGCCGCTTACCGCTGTTGATCGAAAAGCCGTTGGCGCTCGAATTGGGCGAAGCGGCAGCACTCGTCAGCATCGCAGAGGCGGCGCAAATTCCGCTCATGGTCGGCTTGAACTTTCGTTTTCTGGGCGTGACGATAGAAACTATGCGCCTGTTCGCAGAAAACACCGTCGGCACACCGGAATTCGCCCGCTTCACCTATGAGCGTTACCGTGACGGCAACCGTCCCGACTTGAACAAATACCCGCTCACGATGGATCAACCCATGCTGTGGGAGCAATCGATCCATCACTTCGACCTGATGCGCTACATTTACGGGAGCGATCCTGTCACGGTACAGGCGCGAACATGGAATCCGTCTTGGAGCATGTACGAAAGCGATGCGAACGTTGCCGCGCTCTTTACGCTCCAAAACGGTATGGTCATCAATTATCAGGGGACATGGCAAAGCGGCTGGTCGCAGCCCGGTTTTGAGTGGCGGACTGATTGCACCAATGGCGTGGTCAGCCAGCGTCACCAATTCGGGGATTTGTTTTATGCGCGGCACGCCGACGAAAGCCTGACCCCTGTCCCGCTTCCCCCGCACGAGCAGTGGATTACTGAAACTCAGGGCTTGCTCGATGCGTTCACGGACACAGTGATAGACGGTAAACCCCTTCAATGCAGCGGCAGGGATCATGTCATGTCGCTGGCGATGGTTTACGCCTGTGTCCTTTCCAGTAGAGAGGATCGCTGTGTACAGATCAACAGCGTCTTGCTTCAAAAGTTGGGCGGTTTCATACAAGTGGATGGAGGCGTGAAGCATTATAAATAAGTCGGTAGGTTATGACTACTGCATCGCCGCAAGCTCGTATAGTAATAGGAGTGTTCAATAATGAGTCGAAAAAGCCGTTTCAGTTTGCTTTTCATTGTCCTGCTGCTCGTCACGATGCCGATGGTAATCCAAGCCCAGACCCCGGACGAGACGACGTTGGTTATCGCGCAAAGCGTTGATGTTGGCGCACTTGAACCCGCGCTCATTAACTCCCGTGCGGAATCGAATATTTTCAATCATCTCTACGGCACACTATTTGAAATCTCGGAAAGTGGCACGCTCGATCCCTATCTGGCGACCTCCTACACCATCTCCGAAGACGGCACCGAATGGACGTTCACCCTCAACGAAGGGCTGACCTGCCACGACGGTGAAGCCCTCACCGCTGACTACGTTGTGTACAGCTTCCAGCGTGCCGCAGACCCGGCAAACGCCTTCACGGGTAACACCGCTGGTTTCGTGTTCCCGTCGGTGGGTTATGTGGATGCCCGCGTTGATGGCGACCTCGAAGCCACCATCATCACAGACCGCGCACAGTCTGAACCGCTGCGTCTCGGTTTGCTCTCTGAAGTCTACATTCACTGTCAAGATTACTACTCAAGCATCACCCTCGAAGAAGCCGCTGAAAATCCAGTGGGTTCAGGTCCCTATCGCTTTGTCGAATGGGTGCGTGATGACTATGTATTGATCGAAAAAGTGCCGGACTACACGCTGCGGACAGCCGGTTTCGATCAAATCTACTGGCGTGTGATCCCCGAAGCCTCGACTCGCGTGGCAGAACTGATCGCGGGCAATGTGGACATCATCGCCAATGTGCCGCCCGATCAAGTCGCTGCGGTAGACAACTCTGGTTCAGCGACGGTGCAAGCCGTCTCCGGTACACGCCGTATGTATGTCGGTTTCCAATTCGGTGAAGCCTTCGCCGATGCACCCGGTTACGAAGCCATCCAGAACACCGATGTGCGCGTTGCCTTGCAACATGCCATTGACGTTCCCACCATCTGCGCGACGCTGCTCGGTACAGACTGCGAACGTGCCTCAAGCATGGTCAACCCGCCGAACAACAACCCGGAATTGTCGCCCTACACCTATGATGCGGCAGAAGCTGAACGTCTGTTGGACGAAGCGGGTTATCCGCGTGGCGAAAACGGCGTGCGCTTTGAAATCACGCTGATGGGTCCGCGTGGTCGTTACCTGAATGATGCGAACGTTGTACAGGCAATTGGTCAATACCTGACAGATGTCGGCGTTCAGACGACGGTTGAAATCCTCGACTGGAGTTCGGACTATCTGCCTCGCGTCCGTGAAAAGAATGTCGGTCCGTTGTTCTTCTTGGGTTCGGGTGGTTCGACATGGAGCGCCCTGTACGACATGGCTGACCTCTCTGCACCAACGGCTGGCACGAACTACACCAATTGGATGAACGAAGAATGGTTCAGCCTGTGGGACAGCACCGCCGGACTCGACCCCGCAGCGGAACGCGAAGTCGTCAACGAAATGTTGGAAGTCTTCTACAACGATCCCCCTTGGCTGCTGCTCTACTTCCAGCCCGATTTCTACGGTGTGAGCAACCGCATTGAATGGCAAGCGCGGCGCGACGAACAAATTGTCGTCTACGGCGCGACCCTCAAGTAAATCGTCAGTGTCGGGGTGAGGTCAAACTCACCCCGACCATTTTCTGGATTAAACGCATGGGAACTTACATAGCAAGGCGGCTGTTACAGTCTATTCTGGTGATGTTAGGGGTGACGCTTCTGTCATTTCTGACGCTCCATCTCGCGGGCGACCCTACCTACCTGTACGTCAGCGAACGGGCAAGCGAGCAGGAGATCATCGACACTCGTCAGAAGTTGGGCTTTGACCGTCCCTTACCCGTGCAGTATTTTGATTTTCTGGGGCGGCTTCTGCAAGGTGATCTCGGAACGTCTTTGCGGGCGCGTAAACCCGCGCTGGAACTGGTGATGGAACGCTTGCCCGCCACGCTGGAACTCACCTTGTTTGCGATGTTCCTGTCCACGATACTGGCAATCCCGATAGGCATCTATTCTGCGACGAAGCGCGGCACGCCCTTAGACGGCGGGATCATGCTGTTTGCCATGCTCGGTCAATCTATACCGGGGTTCTGGTTAGGGATTATGCTCATTTTGTCGGTAGGGTTGGGCTTACGTTGGCTGCCGATTTCCGGTCATATCCCCGTGATTCAGCCCGCGTTGGAGGGTGACATCAGCACAGCCATCAGCAATGTCCCTAACGCGCTCTTGCATTTGATCATGCCGGGAATCACTGTTGGCGTGTTCTCGCTCTCGCGGAATGCGCGTCTGGTACGCTCATCCATGCTGGAAGTGCTTTCACAGGATTACATCGTGACGGCGCGATCCAAGGGGTTAGCAGAACGGCGCATCACGTTTAATCACGCCTTCCGCAACGCCTTGATCCCCGTCGTGACGATCCTCGGTTTAGAGTTCGGATTCCTGTTGAGCGGCGTTGTCGTGGCAGAAACCGTGTTCTCTTGGCCCGGCGTGGGACGGCTGGTCTTTAACGCCATCAACCAGCGCGATATTCCGCTTGTACAGGCGTCCGTCGTGCTGTTCTCGCTTCTGTTCGTCATGCTGAACCTGATTGTTGACTTGCTGTACGCGCAGCTTGACCCGCGCATTCGGTTGAACTAGATCATAGCGCAAAAAATCGAGCAAAACATGAACACGTCTCCGGTGGTGAAGATCAAGCGCAACACCCGCGTTATGGAACTGCGGCGGGCAGGTCGAAGCCTGCTCAAAGCGCGTTGGCCCATCGTGGGTTTGATCATCTTGAGTTTTATGATCTTTCTCGCGCTGTTTGGTCCGCAAATTGCGCCGAAAGACCCGAATCGCCAGACCTTGATCCTACGTTTGCAAGCCCCCATGACTCAAAACGCGGACGGCGTGGTCGATTTCCCACTCGGCACAGACGCGCTCGGACGTGACTTGCTGTCACGTATGATCTATGGCGCACGCATCTCCCTATTTGTCGGGTTAGCGTCCGTTCTCATCGGCGGGGTGATCGGCACAATGGCGGGCGTGATCAGCGGTTACTTAGGCGGCGCAATTGATGACATCATTATGCGCCTTGCCGATATTCAACTGGCGTTTCCGTTTATTCTGCTCACGATTATGGTGCTGGTGGTGTTAGGGGCGGGCGTCTTTAATTTGATCATCGTGCTTGGCGTCAGCCAGTGGGTGACGTATGCCCGCATCGCCCGCGCCCAAACGATAGCCCAGCGCGAACGCGAATATGTCGAAGCAGCACGCAGCGCGGGCGCACGCGACTGGCATATCATGATGACGACGATTTTCCCGAACATCCTTGCCCCGTTGATCGTGATCGCCTCGTTCAATGTTGCCAGCGTCATCCTTGCCGAAGCCTCACTTTCATTTCTGGGCTTGGGCGTCCCACCGACTGTACCCAGTTGGGGCGGCATTCTTGCCGAAAGCCGCGATCAACTGTTGGGCGGTAGCTGGTGGTTGGCTGTCTTCCCCGGCGTAGCCATTATGCTGACGGTGCTTTCGCTCAACATTCTAGGCGACTGGCTGCGCGACTTCTTAGACCCGCGTTTGCGTCGTTGATTGTTCTTATGGTTCACAAAGTAGAGATGCTATGTCTAAGACATTTGTAGGGATTCAAATTGGCGCGATCAGCTTTATAGATGAAGGCGTCGAACGGGTATTGGATATTCTTCAGGGTGAGGCGGGCGTGAACGCGCTCATGATCTCTGCCCTGTCATGGAGTTACGGCAACGCCGGACGCGCCCCGTATGGCTTTCCTGATCACGGTGTGCAAGAAGCGGATCATTTGCAGGGCGGCGCATTCTACGAGCCGAACCCCGATTATTACCTCTCCACCGATCACAAGAAGTTCAAAGCGCCCGATCCTTTATATAAGGGTTTCGACGCGCTGGCAGATGTGATCCCCGCCGCCAAAGCACGCGGCATGAAGGTGTATACCTACTACTGCGAAACCGCGAGTTCGGCACAACGACACCTCTGGCAGCCCGGTTTTCACCAACTGCTAGATCGGGATCACTGGGGCAGAGTGGCGACCCGTCCGTCTTTGCTCAACCCGCATTTTCGGGCATGGTGGCGCAGCGTGATCGATGACTGGTTCAGCAATCACGAACTCGATGGGATGCTGTGGGGAATCGAACGGCAAAGCCCGCTCATGGATATTTTCCGCGCCGACAGTTCGACTGGTTTTGACGAATATTTCGTCGCAGAAGGGCGGGCGCGTGGCATTGATCCGCAACGGGCGATTGAAGGCTATCGCAAGATCGATCAATTTCTGGCGGGCGTCCGCAAAGGGGATCGCCCCCGTGACGGCGTGTTCGTGACTCTGCTCCGTCATTTGCTGCACCATCCCGAAGTGTTGATGTGGGAGAAGATGTGGCTTGACGCACATCAATCCCTATACCACGAAATCGCCGGGACGATCAAGTTTTTTGACCCGAAACATGAGGTCGGGTTCGGTATCTGGCAGGTGATCAACACCTATAACCCGTACCTCAAAGCACAGTACGATCAAGCGGATTACGCTCAATATGCCGATTTCTTGAAACCTGTGCTGTACAACACGCCAGCGGGCGCACGCTTCACCAACTTCTCGGACTCGTGGCAGAAAGGCGTCCTCGCCGATGCCACTCCCGACGGGGCATATAACGCGCTGGCGTCGATCCTCAACCTCGATGAATTTATCGCCCCGCGTGGCGATGCGCCGACGGCGGGTTTCAAACCCGAATACGTCAAACAGTGGACAGCCAACCTCATCGCAGACACGGGCGGGAAGTGCAAAGTTTATCCCGGTATTGGCGTCGGCGTCGGTGACGGTGGCGCAACCAAAGCGATCACGCCCGAAGAAATCACAGCAGCGACTCACGCGGGCTTTGACGGCGGCGGCAGCGGCGTCATGATTTCGCGCAACTATTCCGAAGCGGAACTGCGTAATCTACGGGCTGTCGGAGATGTGCTTAAGGAACGGGGGTTATGGGAGTGACGATCAAAGCTGCGATCATCGGCGCGAGTTTCGCCCGTGCCGCTTACTTACCCGCGCTCAAGACGATTGAGGATGTCGAGATCGTTGCCATTGCCAGCGCCCACCGTGCCAACGCGCAAAAGGTCGCAGACGAGTTTGCGATCCCGCACGCTTACGACGACTGGGCTGCCATGCTCGATGAGCATGAACTCGATTTCGTGGGCATTGCTACGCCGACGATTCATCACGCGCCGATGACCCTCTCGGCGCTGAATCACGGGGCGCATGTGCTATGCGAAAAACCTACGGCGATGAATGCCGAAGAAGCCGCGCACATGCTCGAACGCGCCGAGTCGTTGGGGCGCGTCCACGCCATCGGTCACGAGCTGCGATTCAACCCGAACCGGCGCAAAATCCGCCAGTTGATTCAAGACGGGGTGATTGGAAAAGTTCGCCATATCAATGTTGTGAACATCACGGCGGCATGGGGCGATCCAACAACCCGTGCGGCAGGTGATTGGTGGTCGCTTGAAGCAATGGGCGGCGGGCGACTCGGCGCGAATGGCTCACATCAAATTGATCTCCTGCGCTTCTGGTTGGGTGACATTGGCGCGATCAGCGGGCAGATCGCCGTGATGGTGCCGGATCGCGTGGATAAGAACACGGGCGAACCCTGGACAGCGACGGCAGACGATCAAGTGAGTTTTAGCGCCGAAATGCAAAACGGCGCGTTAGCATCGGTCTTTTTGAGCGGTGTAGCGCGACACGCCGTTGGCAACCATGTTCAGATTTTCGGGAGCGAAGGCACGATCAAGTTGACGGACGCTGACGAAAAGCTGTGGGTTGCACGGGCGGGCGAAGATTTTCAGGATATGAGCGAAACCGACCCCAACGCGGCGCTTTCCGGCATTGGCAAGGGCATCTGGAATGTATCGGTTGTGGCAATGATGCAAGAGATTATCAGCGCGATCCGTGAAGGACGGGCAACCCATGACGCCGCGACCTTTGCCGATGGTTTGCGGACACAAATTGCAATGGACGCGGTGCGCCAATCATCAAGTGAACGCCGTTGGATTGAAGTAGCGTAAACGCCGTTGGATTGTGGCAGCGTGATAAAGCGTGAACGCCGCAAGATTGAAGTAGGGTGATAACTAAAATGGATTATCAGAAACATCTTTCTAACCGCGCACTGAACCTGTACGGATCGCTTGGCAAGCAGACCTCTGTCCCCATTCCCGGCTTGATCAATTTAGGGAGCGGCACGCCCGATTTTGTCCCGCCCGATTTTGTGTTTGAAGCCATGCAAGACGCGATCACACAAAAGCGGATTCAATATACGGCGTGGACGGGCATCCCCGAACTGCGGGCGGCG